>CAJMSG010000010.1:0-23085 GCA_905216105.1 uncultured bacterium
GCGATCATCCGCGACCGCGTCGAAATCGGCGACCGCGCCGTCATCATGATGGGCGCCATCATCAACATCGGCTCCGTTATCGGCGAGGGTTCCATGATCGATATGGGCGCCGTGCTGGGCGGCCGCGCCACCGTGGGCAAGAACTGCCATATCGGCGCTGGTACCGTGCTCGCGGGCGTCGTCGAGCCCGCGAGTGCCACGCCCGTCATCATCGAAGATGATGTTATGATTGGCGCCAACGCCGTGGTCCTGGAGGGCGTGCGCGTGGGCAAGGGCGCCGTCGTGGCTGCCGGCGCCGTATGCGTCGAGGACGTCCCTGCCGGCGCCGTCGTGGCCGGTATTCCTGCCCGCGTCATCAAAATGCGCGATGAGAAAACCGACAGCAAGACTGGTTTGGAAGAGGGCTTACGTCAACTGTAAAGGTATGTCAGCCTGCAGCGCAATTCAATCTCAAGGAAGAAAGCCGAAGCCCCCAAGGGACTTCGGCTTTGCTTATCTTAAGGTTCCGTCGTATTCAACCATGGCGGGATGCTTCGATAAACGATCGGCAGCCGTCTTATAGACTTCGGAACGGTCGCGCCGACCTATTGCAACGATCTCGGCAATCTCAACCGTTCCGTCCTCTCGGATTCGAAATACCATTCGGAGTCCCGCCTTTCGCCATTTGATCTTTTTACAGCCGGCAAGCTCACCGTGAAGCGGCGTTCCGATTTCATCGGCGCGCGTCTTTAATTTCGCCACTGCAATGCGGACGAGTCTTCGCTGAGAACCATCTAGTTTTTGATATTCCTTCTCGACGTCTCGATTCAAAAAGCCGACGACAAAGTGCCCACTCATTCGAAAAGATCCTCATCCGAAATCGCGTCGGAGTCCATCGATTCAAACTCCGCGAGCTCCTCAGGAGTCAGGGCATCTTCAAACGGAATAAACTCATGTGGTCCGTTTTTGATTCGATTCGCCGCAATGCGATCAAGCTCAAGTTCACGAAGGTACTGCAGGGCGCCGTACATCTCCTCATAGGCGGCGTAGTCGATAATCACGGTATCGATGTCGTTATGATCGGCGATAAACTGCGGCGCGCGCTTAGCACGCTTGCGAACGGCAGATAAGGACTTGCTCGCTTCGGTGGCAGAAACTACCTGATCTTTTGTAAACACCGGCTTTTCCAGAACAAGTGGGGACATCTGAACCTCCAAAAAATAATCTGGATTATATTTCAAAGTATACTTCAAAATATAATCCAGATTTTTCTTCGAAAGAAAGTATTGGTTATCGGTTCTCGATGCTTCCGATGTTCTTGAGCTCGATGGAGATGAGGCCGTTGGGCTCGTTGACAAACTCGATGTACTCGGAGTTCGAGCCCATCTCGGCCGGGAAGCTGATCTCGATACCCGTATCGGTACGAATCTTGTGATTGCGCACGGCCGCGCGCTCGACCTGCTTGCGCTCCACAGGCACACGCTCGGGCACCTTCTCCTCGGTCAGCGCCGCGCGCACGCTCTCTTTGATGACCGGCTCGTCCTCAAAGACCTCGTCGACGATATCCCAGGGCGGCAGTTCCTCGTCGTCTTCGACCTTCTCGGCAACAGCGGCTTTGACCTTGGCGAGCGCCACGGCCGTGTTTGCGCCGTGCTCCTCGGCGACCTCCTCGACCACGCGCGTCACGGTGTCGATGACCTCCTTGCCCGACACGCCCGTATCGCACTGCAGCAGGCCGTCAGGAATAAGCATGCGGTCCTCGCCGGCGATCTTGCGCTTCTTGTCCACGTAGCCGATTTCCATGGTGCTCGCGCGCACGATGGCGTAGCTCGGCACCTTTTGGGAAGGATTCGGCAGAATAGCATAGTGGCGCGCGATGTCGTTGCGCACCTCGCCCTCCTCGCGGCCAACCTCGTGCATAAAGGCCTGCTTGGACCCAAGTAACATGACAGCAAACCAGCGAGCGTCCTCGTCATCGTCAAAGTCGGCAACAAGGACATCGGTGGACTCGGCCTTTTCGGCCTTGGTAAGCTCCGAGGAGATGAACTCCGCAATCTGCTGCGACAGGTCCACGAACTCGCGCTCGCCAAAGAAATAGCCCTTGAGCTCGCCGCCAAATGCGGAGTTCTCGGCAAACGTGGCACGCTTGTTATCGGCAGACGTACGGGCGCGACGCAGGTGCGTGGTCACGAAGTTGCGCACGGTACGGTTCTCGATATCGAGCTCGCGTTGGCTCATGACGTTGACGGCTGAGTCAAAGTCCAGGATATGCAAGATCGCGTGATTGATTTTCATATACGGCATTCCGTTCTAGATAGAATTGAGCACGAATCAGTATAGCGGTCGAGCCCGCCCCAATGCACCAATGGCTAGTGCAGGAACTCGGACTGCCATGCCTCGAGCTGCTCTGCCAGACTTTTGCCAGTAGCAGGAACGTTGAGTTCAGGGCGTTTGGGCAGCAGCGCGCACTTAAGGATCGCTGCGATAGTCTGCGAGATAAAACGGCGCGTATCTTTGTCGAAGCCTTGAGCCGTCTGGAGCATCACCGGCAGGCTCTCGCGCAGATTCCCCGCGATATCCGCAAACCGTTCGGCGCCCGTGGCCTCAAACACGGAGAACAGCGCGTCTACAAAGCGCTCGCGCTCGGCAGGCCCCACTGCAAGCAGCATCTCGCGAATAGAGCTATCGACGTATCGAGCGCCAGCAGACAGGCGCTCGCAATACACAAAGTCGCAGCCGTCAACGACCCAGCTAAAGGGATTGTGCTGCAGCAGGCTGAACTCCGTGCTCTCGACAATGGCGTAGTCCTCCTGCGCCTCGAACATCATGCCGAAAATCGACGACTGCGGCAGGGTTTTATCGATGCGACCGGACAGGCCCGCAAAGGCGTCGCCACTCAGGAACTCCTCGACAAAGCCGGGGCCATCATGCGAGAAGGCCCTCTCAATTCGGTCACCAGCAGCGTCAGAGCACATCGCCGCGCCATACACCGCCAAGTTGCCTCCCTTGGAGTGCCCTCCGCACAAGAGCGGCCCGTCTATTGCGTCTGCCGCCTCGTCCACATAGCACGCCGCAGATTCCTGGGAGGGCACGGGGCACCGGAACGCCATGTTAAAGTCCTCTTTCCAGCCCACGATCGTACTGTCGGTCCCGCGGAAGGAAAGGTAGCTAAATCCTGCCGGAAATCTGAACGTCATGGCTGCAAATTGCTCCGTCATCGACACATCGTTCACGGCACGATAACCGCACACGCGCACGCCACGGTAGCGAGGGCTTGCCGCCACAGCCTCCAGTAAGGCACGGCTCCCCTCCGGGTCCCACAGGTCGCCAATCATGTCCTGGTAGCACTCGGCACGCAGCAGCTCGCGCACGTCCAGTCCCTGCCAGCCGGCAAGCTCCGGCATATCCCCCGGCAAGCGCAAATACGACAGCCATGCAAACACCAGGCTGTCCACCGCGCAGAACGTCCGCTCCTCAAACGAATCAAACGCCGTCTGGGCATAGGTCAAAAAGTTAGGCGAATCCGACACGGCTCTCCCATCAACAATGGTGCATTGGGGTCAGGCTTGTTTGCACCAATCGCGCCCTTTTTGGTGCAAAGTAATCTGACCCCAATGCACCAAAAAGGCGCCCGGGCCGTGGGGCCTGGGCGCCTTCATTGTAGCTTGCTGGCAAACGAGCGAGTTTTAGCAGGAGAAATCGACGCTGTCGATGATGTCCTTGAGGGCCTTGGCAGAAGCGGTGAGCTCGCTCTGCTCGGACTCGTTCAGCGGCACGGGGACGCGGCAGACAACGCCGTCGCGGCCGACGACGGTCGGCATGGAGATAGCCAGGTCGGACAGGCCATACTCGCCCACCATGAGCGAGGAAACGGGCAGCACGGTCTGCTCGTCACGCATGACAGCGGTGCAGATGCGCTTAACGGCCATGGCGACGCCGTAGTAGGTGGCGTGCTTCTTCTCGATGATGGTGTAGGCGGAGTTCTTGACGTCCTCGGCGATACGCTTCTCGGCAGCCTCGTGCTCCAGATGGCCGTGAAGCTCGCAGAAGGTGCTCAGCGGCACGCCGGCAACCTGGGCGCTGGACCAAGCGACGAACTCGGAGTCGCCGTGCTCGCCCATGACGTAAGCCTGAACGTCGCGCGGATCGACCTCGACGTGGGCACCGAGCATCTGCTGCAGACGACCGGTGTCGAGCACGGTGCCGGAACCGATAACGTGGCCCTCGGGCAGGCCGGACATCTTGATGGCGGCGTAGGTCAGAACGTCAACCGGGTTAGAGACGATCAGCAGGATGCCGTCAAAGCCGGACTTTTTAATCTCGGGAATAATGGACTTAAAGATGCTGACGTTCTTGTTGACCAGGTCCAGGCGGGTCTCGCCGGGCTTCTGGGCAGCGCCAGCGGTGACGACGATCATGGCGGCATCGGCGACATCAGAGTAATCGCCAGCGTAGATCTTCATCGGCTCGGCAAACGTCATGCCGTGCGCGATGTCCAGGGCCTCGCCCTCGGCGCGGTTCTTGTCCACGTCGATGAGGACCATCTCGGAGAACAGACCGCTCTGCATCAGTGCGAACGCCGAAGACGAACCGACGAAACCGCAGCCGACAATAGCGACCTTCTTCTCGTTAACCATTACAAACTCCCATCTCTCTCCACAAACAAACCGCCCAGGGCGACCCGAGCGGCTTGCCGTAATCCCAATACATCCAATCGGGACTTTGATTATGCTCCTATTGCAGCCAAATATCGACCGTTTACCGAAATTGTTTGCAGAATTCGTATAATAACTGCACGAAATCGGTTTCGAACTATTGACTCGCAGAAACGAATCCCTAATACAGGCCCGCTTCGTGAATAGCCTCGACTGCCAGCGCAATCTGGTCGGGCGGCAGCACCAGCGCCATACGCACGTGCCCCTCGCCCGAGGGGCCAAAGCTCGCGCCCGGCGTCACGACGACTCCGGCCTTCTCCATGAGCTCCTCGCAAAACGCCATCGAGTCGGTGCGGCCGCCGGGAAGCTTTGCCCACACAAACATGGAGCCATGAGCGTTGGGGCGCTCCCAGCCCAGGCCCTCAAGACCGTCGCACAGGGCATCGCGACGCTCCTGGTACTTCAGGCGCTGCGCCTCGACCTCATCGCGCGGACCGTTCAGGCAAGCAATAGCCGCCTTCTGGATCGGGAAGAACATGCCAAAGTCGATCTGGCTGCGCAGCTTGGCGAAGGCCGAGACCACGTCCTCGCGGCCGACCAAAAAGCCGATGCGTGCGCCGGTGACGTTAAACGACTTGGAGAGCGAGAAGAACTCCACGCCCACCTCGAGCGCACCGGGATACTGCAAGAAACTGCCGCCCGGCTCGCCGTCGAACACGATGTCCGAATAGGCGTTGTCGTGGACGATCAACAGGTCGTGCTCGCGGGCGAAGGCGATGATCTCCTCGTAGACCTCGGGCGTGCCCACCGAACCTACCGGGTTGGCGGGCAGCGACACGATCATGTACTTGGCACGGTCAGCGACCTCGGGATCGATACCCGCAACATAGGGCAGGTAATTGTGCTCGGCAACCAGCGGATAGTACTCGAGCTTGGCGTCGGCAATCTTAGCGCCCGCCTCAAAGACCGGATAGCACGGATCGGGCACCAGGATGGTATCACCCGGATCGAGCAGAGCCAGGCCCAAATGGCCCACGCCCTCCTGCGTGCCGTTGCACGACTGCACCATGGACGGCGTAATGCCCGAAACGCCAAAGCGACGCTCATAGTAATCGCACACAGCTTGCTTGAGTTCGGGCAGGTCGCGCAGGGCATACTTCCACATCTCGGGATCTTGGGCTGCTTGCGTGAGTGCCTCGACCACGTGGTCGTACGGCTTAAAGTCGGGCGTGCCCACGCTCATGTTGTAAATGGTCTTGCCCTGGGCCTTCAATGCAAGAAGCTTGTTGTTGAGCGAGGCGAAAACCTCCGCGCCAAAGCGGTCGAGACGCTGCGATGCCTGCATGGTGCCACCTTTCGATACAAAAAACGCGGCGCTCCGACAAGAGCGCCGCGTGATACGGGCCATCAGATTGCAAAAGTGTAACGCTAGAATCCTCTGTTTTGGTTCAATTTAGACAACCTTAGCCAATCGGGGCGCGGTGTTACTCGGCCGGGCGCAGTGCGTCGATCTGCGCAAGCCACAGACGTGAGCTGGCGTCGCTCGGCATGCGCCAGTCACCGCGCGGGCTGAGCGTGACCGAGCCCACCTTGGGACCGTCGGGCAGGCAACTGCGCTTAAACTGCTGGGCAAAGAAGCGACGGTAGAACGTACGAAGCCACGTGTGAATCGTAACCTCGTCGTAGACGCCCTCAAAGCTCTTGAGCGCCATGCGGTAGATCTTGCCCGGCTCAAAGCCAAAACGCAGTAGGTAATAGAGGAAATAGTCGTGCAGCTCGTACGGACCCACCAGATCCTCGGTTTTCTGAGCGATCTCGCCATCGCCCGTCGGCGGCAAAAGCTCGGGCGACACCGGTGTGTCGAGAATATCGAGCAGCGTGGTGGCGATGCGACCGCCAAAGACATCGGCCGCATAGCGAACCAGATGGCGCACGAGCGTCTTGGGCACGCTCGCGTTGACGGCATACATGCTCATGTGGTCACCGTTGTACGTGGCCCAGCCGAGCGCCAGCTCGGACAGGTCGCCCGTGCCGATGACAAAGCCGCCCGCTTGGTTAGCGAGGTCCATAAGGATCTGCGTGCGCTCGCGCGCTTGGCTGTTCTCATAGGTCACATCCTGGACGGCCGGGTCGTGCTCGATGTCCTTAAAATGCTGCTCCACGGCTGCATGGATCGAGACCTCGCGGAAGCTCACACCCAGGTCGCGGGCGAGCGACTCGGCATTGGACTTAGTGCGATGCGTCGTTCCAAAGCCCGGCATGGAGACGGCCGTGATGCCCGTGCGCGGCAGGCCTAGGGCGTCGAACGCACGAACGGTCACGAGCAGCGCCAGCGTGGAATCGAGACCGCCCGAAAGGCCGATGACGGCCGCTTTGGTACCCGTATGGGCCAAGCGGGTCTTGAGGCCGGCGGTCTGCAGGTCGAGGATGGTCTCGCAGCGCTCGGCCAGGTCACCATGATCCGCCGGAACGAATGGCGCGCGCGGGAAGACGCGGTCGATATCGCAGGCATCGCGCAAGGCGGGATCTTCGGTGAGCGTTCCCTCAAACGAAAACTCAACGGTCGTGGCCTCCGGCGCATCGTCCGGACGCGTCCACGTCGTCGAGCGACGGCGCTCGGCAACCAGACGGTCAAGATCGACGTCGGCCACCGCCATATCGCAGGTGAGGAGCTTCGTGGCGGCGAGCTTAGATCCGTTTTCATAGACGAGGTTCTCGCCCGCAAAGACCATATCGGTCGTGGACTCGCCCTCGCTCGCGTCCGCGTAGGCATAGGCGCAGTACAGGCGCGCGCTTTGGTTAGAGATAAGGCTGCGGCGGTAATCCGCCTTGCCGATAATCTCGTCCGAGGCCGACGGGTTGAGAATCACCGTGGCACCGGCAAGCGCCATCTCGGTCGAAGGAGGTGCCGGCACCCACAGGTCCTCACAGACCTCAACGCCCAGCACCAGGTCCTCGGCGCCCTCATCACAGCAATGGTAGACAAGCCCCGAACCCAACGGGACCGGACCCTGACCGGCAAATTCAACCCACACGGGATCCGCAGGCGCCGGAGCAAACCAACGGCGCTCATAGAACTCGCCATAGTTGGGCAGATACTTCTTGGCCGTGAGGCCCAAAAGCTCACCCGCGCAGCACACGGCGGCGCAGTTGTAGATATTCTCAGCAACTGCAACGGGAAGACCGATGGTAAAGACAATCGGCAGCTCGCGAGTCTCATCGAGGATATGCACCAAAGCAGCCTCGCAGGCATGCAGTAATGTGCGGTTATGGAACAGATCGGCCGCGGTATAGCCGCACAAGTTGAGCTCGGGCAGCACCAGAGCACGAACGCCGCGCTCGACAGCCGCGCGAGCAGCCGCTAACGCAACCTCGGCATTGCCCTCGACATCGGCGACGCGAATCTGCGGCGACGCCGCCGCCACACGCAAAAAGCCATCAGACTGAGAAAGGTGAAGATTCATAAGAATGCTCCCGTGCGTAGACGCCATTCACAACAATTAGCAAGCCCTATTGTAGTTCAACCGCCGGGTGTAACCGCATCCCACCAACTTGGTGAGCTATTGATGAGTTGATGGTATCTGTTAAACGTCACGCACGATTCACATCTGGTGGGTACCCTGAGGGCTACACGAAACGAAGCAGATTTACACCGGGAGGACCCCGTATGACAACCAAGTACACCGACGCGCCGCGCACACGTGTCATGACGCCGGCATCGCTCAACAACGGCGTTCACGAAAACCATTCCATCGGCCAGACCATGGCCATCGCGCCCAAAAAAGGCCTGTTTGACGACATTTCCATTCCCCAGATCATCGCCGGCGCCGCAGCCGCCGCTACGAGCGTCGCGCTTGCCTCCAAGATCGGTATCGCCGGATCGGTGATCGGTGCCGCTGTGAGCTCGGTCATCACCGTTGTGTCCTCGCAGGTCTACCGCCACTTTATCTCTGCCAGCGCCGAAGCCCTCAAGGGCACGCACGCCGACGTCGACTACCCCGCCGGCGCCTACGAGCCCGTTGAGTTTAATGCCGAGGAGCACCTGGGCGGCGCCGCGACTACGCAGGAGATGTGCCAGATTGCGGGACGCGCGACCACGGCCCGCGTCGCCCCTAACAGCCTGCGCGCCAAGGCCGCGGCAGAGCGCAGCCAGACGCAAAAGAAGGTCATCATCTTCTCGATTGCCATCGCCATCGTCGCGGTCATCGCCTGCACCGGCGCCATCCTTATCACCACCGCCGGCGAGGGTCTGGGTGAGCGTCCCGAGCCGATCCTTTCGTCGCGCACGACCGAGAGCGACGCGGATAGCTCCAGTCAATCGCAAAGCCAGCAGGACGACTCGCAGGGCACCCCCGCATCCGCCGACTCGTCCTCGAACACCCCCGATCAATCGCAGGGCGTCGATTCCTCTGCGAACAACAGCGGCACGCAATCCGGCACGACCGACTCAAGCCAAACGACTGACGGCTCTCAACCGAGCACGGGCGACCAGACGAGCGGCAATACGTCGGGCACGGGATCTACCGACAACAGCAGCACCAACAGCTCGAGCGGAACCGCGTCCGGCACGGCATCTGACAACTCGAGCCAAGGCACGGCATCGGGCAACTAAGCACATTTGCCTCTCATAGATAACCGACCAGTACAACGGGCGCGAATCGAAAGCGGTTCGCGCCCGTTTGCCTTGGGCGCCGCCATGGCGAACGCCATGCGATGGTAAGATGCTTTACATGTGTAAAGAGGAGATTTGCCATGAGCAAGACAATAGTTAAGCCCACGCTCTCACTGGGCAACCACATCTATCTGTATCGCCTGCTGCGCGACGCGATTGGGTGCGGTAAGCAAACGTTTATGACGCAGGTCGAGGAGGCGCTCGCCGCCGGCGACATGGCCGCTTATGACCTGGGCTTCGAGTCCACGCGCGAGTTGCTCGAGGAACTCGACGACTGCATTAAGCTGACCGTCTTTAAGGGCGGCCGCCTGTATGCCACCGTCATCGCCAACGAGGCCTGGGATGCCGCCCTTGCCAAGGGCGAGGACAAGCCCAAGGCAGCCAAGGGAGCCAAGCAGTCCTACAAAAAGAAAAAGCGCGGCGAGAAAGACCTCAAGGCTGTGCGTCCCAAGCACGTTAAGCGTCCCGAGCCCGTGGCCGAAGTCACTCCGAAGCCCGAGCCCGAGACAAAGATCGAAATCGCTATTGAGGTAGCAGCAGAAACCGAAACCGAAATCGCCGCCACGACCGATCCCGAAGTCATATCAGAGCAGGAAGCCACTGCGGAGCTCAACGAGGCTCCCAAGTCGACAACCGAAGAAGCCGCCAACCAACCCGAGACGCCTGCGTTCCAAAACAGCGATGTCTTTGGCGACGAGGCCGAGGACGATCAACCCGACGAGTCCGCCGATCAAGACGCTACCGAGTCGACGCCGGGACCCGAGACGCCGCAGCCTGCCATCTCGCTTACGGTCGTCTATGACCCCGAGAACGCCAACGCCGGCATCACCACCATGGCATCCACGCCCATCGAGGCAAAGTCGAGCGTCGAGAATGAGAACGCGACGCAGGTTGAGGTTGAAGCCGCAGTTGCAGACGTGCCCGTCACCGTGAAGCCCGCAGATTCCGAGATCAAGCCGGAAGTAACGCCGGAGCCCGCACCCGTCATCGAATCCGTGCCCGCCGCTGCTTGCGACCAAATTCCCGTACCCGCACCGGCTCCGGCCCCAACCCCCGCACCCGTAGCGCCCGCCATCCCCGAGGACTTCCCCGTCGATTTCGCAACCGAGGTCTTCTGCCCCGGTCCGTTGCTACACCAGCTGTCGACCTATCTCCCCTACGGCGCCGACACGCTCGGCATCGTCGGCGAGTACTACTGGATCGCCCGCGAGCGCGGTGCCATCGAGGCCGCGCGAAACCGCGCAAGCTTCCCCCTGCGCTACACGCAGGCCGGCGAGCGCCGCGAGGTTACCGTGCGCATTCGCCGCAACACCGCCGGCGGTCTCGGAGCCGCCTGGACTATCGATAAAGTCGAAGAACCAAACGAATAGCAAAACGCGGCGAACGTCACAAAACGTTCGCCGCGTTTTTATTTTCCCAGGTTGAGCATAAGTCAGCGAAAATGTCCCAGAGCGAGCAAGGTGACGTGAAAGAGGAGCGCCGCGTACTTCGGTACGCAAGCGACGATTGAACGTCAAATTGCCGCTCTGGGGCATTTGCAGCGTCGAGCAGTTACGCGGTTTGGAAAACCGCGTAACCCCAGAACCGCGTAACGATCTAGTCACGCGTCAGCTTGCGGTGAATACGGTGCGGCTGGGCTGCGTCCTCGCCCAGGCGCTCGATGCGGTTGGCCTGATAGGCCTCGAAGTTGCCCTCGAACCAATACCAGTTGCCCGGATTCTCATCGGTGCCCTCCCACGCCAGGATATGCGTGGCAACACGGTCCAGGAACATACGGTCGTGGCTAATGACCACCGAGCAGCCCGGGAACTCGAGCAGCGCCGCTTCGAGCGAGGACAGCGTCTCGACGTCGAGGTCGTTCGTGGGCTCGTCGAGGAGCAGCAGGTTGCCGCCCTGCTTGAGCGTGAGCGCCAGGTTCAGACGGTTGCGCTCGCCACCGGAGAGCACGCCAGCGCGCTTCTGCTGGTCCTGGCCCTTAAAGCCAAAGCTCGCCACGTACGCGCGGCTGGGGACCTCGGTCTCGCCGACCATCATGTGGTCCAGGCCGTCCGAGACGACCTCCCATAGGTTCTTATCGGGGTCGATGCCGGAACGGTTCTGATCGACATAGGAGATCTTGACGGTCTCGCCCACCTCGAGCTCGCCCGAAGTCAGCGGCTCCAGGCCCACGATGGTCTTGAACAGCGTGGTCTTGCCCACACCGTTGGGGCCGATGACGCCCACGATGCCGTTGCGCGGCAGGGTGAACGAAAGGTCATCGATGAGCACGCGGCCATCGAACTCCTTGTGCAGGTGATGGGCCTCGAGCACCTTGTTACCCAAACGCGGTCCAACGGGAATGCGGATATCGGTCCAGTCGAGCTTCTGGCTTGCGCGGGCCTCGGCCTCCATCTCCTCGTAGCGAGCCAGACGAGCCTTGTTCTTGGCCTGGCGAGCCTTGGGCGAGCTGCGTACCCACTCGAGCTCGGCCTCCATGCGCTTGGCGAGCTTGGCGTCGCGGTTGCCCTGCGCCTCGATACGGGCGGCCTTGGTCTCCAGATACGTGGAGTAGTTGCCCTTGTAGGGATAAAGGTGACCGCGGTCGACCTCGCAGATCCACTCGGCAACGTTATCCAGGAAGTAGCGATCGTGCGTGACGGCAAGCACCGCGCCCTGGTAGTTGTGAAGGAAGTGCTCGAGCCACAGGATCGACTCAGCGTCTAGGTGGTTTGTGGGCTCGTCAAGCAGCAGCAGGTCGGGAGCCTCGAGCAGCAGCTTGCACAGGGCCACGCGACGGCGCTCGCCGCCGGAAAGCACGTTGACCGGCATGTCGGAATCGGGCAGCTGCAGGGCGTCCATGGCCTGGCCGAGCTTGGAATCGATATCCCAGCCATCAGCGGCGTCGATCTCGTCCTGGAGCTTGCCCATCTCGGCCATGAGGGCGTCCATGTCGCAGTCCGGGTCGCACATCTCCTCGCCGATCTTGTTGAAGCGATCGACCTTGGCAATCATGTCGCCAAACGCCATGCGCACGTTCTCGATGACGGTCTTGTCGTCGTCGAGCGGCGGCTCCTGTTGCAGGATACCCACGGTGTAGCCGGGGGTGAGCCTGGCATCGCCGTTGGAAACTTCCTCGATGCCGGCCATGATCTTGAGCAGGGTCGACTTGCCCATGCCGTTGGGACCCACGACGCCGATCTTGGCACCGGGGTAGAAGCTCAGGGTCACGTCGTCAAGGATTACCTTGTCGCCATGGGCCTTGCGAGCCTGATACATCTGGTAGATAAACTCTGCCATTTGCCTGTTCTATCCTTTCTACCTGCTGTTTCCCTATTCTTGATTCGCTTTAGTAGAAACGAAATGAGGAAACCAGCTCTGAAACGTAACGAAAAAGGGGCATGGTTGCCCACACCCCCTAATACTACCTGGGAAAAGTCCCCCGGAACATACTATGAACTGCGTACGTTAGTTTTCCGCAACCTTAACGAGCGGCTCGCTGCGATTTGCGCCACAACAGATACGAGTAGACGTAGACGGCTCCAACCGAACCAAACGCCAGAACCGCAATCACCGCGGCGACGACTTCACTCGAAAGCACGCTGCCTGCCACGCCCATCACAATCAGGCCAATACCCAGCACCATAAAGCAGGCGCCGCCAAAACGCTGCGTACGGCGCCAGTTCTCGGGATCGGCAAGCGCCCAAGGTGTCTTGATACCGAGCGTATAGTTCTGCTTCACACGCGGCAAGTAGTTGCCTACGCCGATGAACAGCAAACCGACAACACCGGAAATCAGCACGTTAACCGAACCGACCGCCGGCACCACGCCCCAGACCGTAAGCTCTCCCAGCCAGCTTATGGCGCACATGAACAAGGTGAAGGCGATTACGAAGCCCTGATAGAACTTGCCCGAGGTTCGATATGCCTCGCCTTTGGGGTCGATGCGCGGCACCACGCAGAACATTGCGAGAAGCGCCAGAGGCAGCGCGCCGAGCGCGGAGGCCATCCAGCTAGGACCCCAACCGTCGACGGCGCCGTTCGCGCCCCAGTGCGTGGGAATCTGCGCAGGCAAGCTCGGCATCACCATGAGGTGCGCTACGACATTGGCGACGCACAGAGCGACCAGCGCAATCCACACGCGCGACGATACCCCCGTGGGGTGAATGCCCTTGTTTTCGTTATTCATCCTTATCACCTTCAGTGTTTGTAAAGCCCATAAACCAGCCAATTAAATCCTGCATGACGGTGGTGTTTAAGCTGTATACGATGTTTTGGCCATGGCGCTCGTCGGTCACCAACCCGGCATTTTTGAGCGTCGCCAAGTGATGGCTTAGCGACGGCTTACTGATATCGAAATGCTCGGCAAGCTCCCCCGCCGTGCAATTGCCCTCGCGCAGCAACTCCAAAATGCGCCGTCGCGTTGGATCGGCAAGCGCCTTAAAACCCTCTCCCGGCATAAGACCTCCTCTCATCATCTCTCATGACGCGCACACTATACTCGATATTTAGATGTTTGTCTAACTGTCTAATCTTGTACTCAAAAAAATAGCCGCCTCCGCGTAATACGAAGACGGCCACTTCTCACGCTACAAACGTGTTTGGGAGTTGGCCAACCCGCTGCAACGGGTGCCATCTGCTTTATCTTATGCGAATCCCGATCCCATTTCAACAAACCCCAAGGGTTCAAATGGAATCGTAATAATACCTATAATGGCGATAGCTAAAACACGACCTGCTTCCCCATCGGAGGATATTTATGACCGAAACCACTGCCGCAGCCGCCATCGAGACACGCGACACCAAGCTCGAGATCATCATGGGCCGCGAGGCACTCGATAAGCTCGCCGATGCTACGGTGTTGGTGCTCGGCTGCGGAGGCGTGGGCTCCAACTGCTGCGAGGCACTCGCCCGCGGCGGCATCGGTCATTTCGTCATTCTGGACAAGGACATCATCGCGCCCAGCAATATCAATCGCCAGGCCATCGCCTTTCATAGCACCGTCGGCAAGCGCAAGGTTGACGTGATGGAAGCCATGATCCACGATATCAATCCTGCCGCCACCGTTATCAAACGTACCGAATACCTGCTGAGCGACAACATCGATGATTTCTTCGCGAGCGTTTTGGAGCAGACGGGCGGCAAGCTCGACTACGTCGTCGACGCCATCGACACCATCTCGGCCAAGCTCACCATTGCCAAATATGCTCAGGACCACGGCATTCGTTTGGTTAGTTCCATGGGCGGGGCCAACAAGCTCCATCCCGAGTGCCTCCGCTTTGCCGACATCTTCGATACGGTACGTGACCCCATGAGCCGCATTATGCGCAAAGAATGTAAGAAGCGCGGAATCAAGAGCCTACATGTACTGTTTAGCTGCGAGGAATCGGTTAAGACACAGCCCCGCGACCCTTCCAACATCCACGAGCGCACCGAGCTGGGAACTGCGAGCTTTATGCCGCCCATCATGGGCCAGATGATCTCTGGCGAGGTTATCCGCCAGATCAGCGGGCGCGGGTGCGAACGCGTGCGCGCCGATGGCCAGCGCCTAAATTAACGAGACGCACCGCGATGACACCGCAATTATTTGATGCGCATTGCCATCTTGATTTAATGGCTCGCCCGGACGCCGTTGCCGATGAGGCAACGGCGCTGGGCCTGGTCCTATTTGACTGCGGCGTCGATCCGCACGACTTTGCACGCGCCAAGAAGCGCGCCTGCGGCCGGTCAAATATCTTTGCCGGCATCGGCCTCCATCCCTGGTGGCTCGCCGACGGACGATGTGGTCCTGCCGAAGTCAATCTGCTTTGCGAAGTCGCTGACCAAGAGCGCTATATCGGCGAGGTAGGACTCGACTTTTCCGCGCGCTTTGCCGGAAGTGAGCCGCTACAAATACAGACATTTGACCGGCTCTGCGATGCGCTCGTGCAGCATCCTCTTACCGGGCGCGTAATATCAATTCACGCCGTTCGTTCGGCGGGAACCGTACTGGACGTCCTCGAATCGCATGGACTACTCATCCCAAACTCCGACTCCCCCGTTATCATCTTCCACTGGTTTAGCGGCACTTCGGACGAACTCGTCCGCGCGCGTAATGCGGGCTGCTATTTTTCCGTCAACGAACGCATGCTCGCATCTAAACGAGGACGCGAATACACACGACAGATTCCACTCGACCGTCTACTGCTCGAGACCGATGCACCGGCGGAGGCAAACACGGAAACAAGCGCGCAGCCGCTCATCAGATCGCTCACATGGACCTCAGAACGCATCGCCTCACTCAAAAACTGTGACGAAAAGCGCATCGAATCGGCAGTTTTAACAAATGCACACTCTGTTTTTAGCCTTCGCTGACCCCTGTGGTCAAAAAACGTCAAATATGAGTACTGCTAGCGAAATGGATACATTACTTTGAGCTTTACGACCACCAGAATAATCTACGATTGTCCATTAACTAACACTTTTACAGTCATTCCTCCTGCATTTTCGCAAGTTTAAACCCCTCCAAACGCTTAAATCACGTCTGAAGGGGTCAATTATGCTGCGACTAAATTAGTCACAGTACTCATATTTGGCATTTTTTGACCACCGAGTCACAGGGAGGCGCTAATGCGGCTCCCTGAGCCCGCTCGGCTATTCGCAAATCGGCGCTCCATGGCCCCAAGAGCCTTCCATGCCGCATACGGTCGAGGCAAACCCCGCCGCAAAGTCGAGTGCGCGCTCGATGGCCTCGGCGCCATCCTCGCCACGCTTGACAGAATCGAGATAGCACATCAGGAATGAGGTCAGGAACGAGTCGCCGGCTCCCATGGTGTCCTTCATGTCCGTTACGGGCTTTGCCAGCTGGCGATAGTAGCGCTCGCCGTCATAGGCGATGCAGCCCTCGGCGCCCGCCGTTGCGGACACAAAGCGCGGCCCCAGGTTTTTAACCCAAGCGAGACGCTCGCAGATCTCATCTTCGCTCGCGGCATCCGCAGCGCTCAAAAAGGCAAAGTCCACAAACGGAGCAATCTGCTCGTAATACTCATCGGTAGAATCATCCGAGAAGTCGAACGAAACGGTAATGCCCGTTGCTTTCAGCTTGGGGAGCTCACGCTCGGTGAAGCAGTAATTGCCCGAGTGGACTACGTCAAACTGCTTCATGTATGCCAGGTCAAAGCGATCGAGCACATAGCGCGCATCACCGCGGATGCCGCCCTCGTTCGATCCGAGGAACACGCGGTCCCCATCGACCACAGTCACGCGTGCCGCACCGTTCTCGCCAATGAGCTGTTCGCACTTGGCAAGCTCCACGCCCTCGCTCTCAAGACTCGCAATGACATGCTCGGCTGCAGCATCATTTCCAAAGATGCCCATGTAGGCAGAACGCGCAGCGCCGCACTTCTTGGCATATACGGCAAAGTTCACCGCGTTGCCACCCGGATACATAGTGTGAATATGCTCATAACGGTCGACGACGTTGTCACCGAACCCGAGCGCATAAACGTTAAATGCCATGGCACCGCTCCCCTCTCGTGCGAACAAAACCATTGCAACGGCAGCCGCTCCGCCCTGGTCCTACGCGAGCTCCAGCAAATCCGGCAGCTGGTCGATAATCTTGTCGGCCGCATCCTGGCTAAAGCCAAAGCGCTCCTCGCGCTTGGCGATCACCGTCAATCCTGCTCGTTTGCCGGCAGTAATGCCATACACCGAATCCTCCACGCAGCAGCAACGGTCCGCAGGCAGTCCCAAGCGGTCTATAGCGTGCAGGTAGATATCGGGCTCGGGTTTGCTGCGCTCAAACTGCTCGCCCGAAACCAAGAACTCAAAGTAATCGCGAATGCCGCAGGTGCTTAGCACTTCCTCGATATTATTGAGGGGTGACGACGAAGCCAGCGCCACGCGGACCCCGCGGTCTTTAAGTCCCGCCAACGTCTCGACAACACCGGAATTCAGTAACTTGCTATAGTCGCAAGTAAAGGCGCTTGCCCACACCTCATAGCGGGCCTCGGCATCGGCGGACTCAAGGACGCCCGCCCCTGCGCGCTTGTACCACTCTACAAGCACCTGCTGAAAATCACGGTGCGATGAACCAACAATCGCATTAAGCTCATCACGCGTCACGGAAATCTGCAGGTAATCGATAAACTTCTCGAGTTCCTTTTGATAGTAAAACTCGGTATCGACCAAAACGCCGTCCATGTCAAAGATAACGGCGTCGAACGGAAATGCGGACACGGCACCCTCCCTAACAAAAATGCGCCCGCAAGCGGACGCCCGAACCATGCACTATCGGCGATTCTAACCCAGCAGCTTATCGAGTGCCACCGCGATGCCGTCTTCGTTGTTATCGGCGGTCACCATCTGAGCCACGGCTTTGACCTCATCGACGGCGTTACCCATGGCAACGCCCGTACCCGCCCACTCGATCATGGACTTGTCATTCTGGCCGTCGCCAAACGAGACGACCTCGCTGGCATCGATGCCCAGCTTGGGCAGAGCACCCTGTAGCGCGCGTGCCTTATCGATACCGGGCGCCGTATACTCAAAGTACCAATCGGCCGTGAACATGCCCGAAAGCGTCTCGGTAAAGGGCGCGTACATCTCCTCGTAATGCGCCTGCAGGTAGGCCGGATCGCCCGCGGTAAGCAGCTTGTCTACGGGGTAAGTATCCACGACCTCGTGAAGGCTCTCGACCTCGCGGATCTTAAGATCGCATGCATCGCGCTCGTACTTAACGATATTCTTCTGCGAACCGTCCGGCAGCGTGATCATGCAGCGGTATGAGTCCTCGACGTGCAGATCGCGACCGAGCGAGATCATGGGGATCACGTCAAAGTTGCGCAGGTGGTCGAGCAGGCGATGCAGCTCGTCGACCGGCATAGCTTGGTCAAACAGCACCTCGTCGGTCTGGGCATCGACCACATGCGCGCCATTAAAAGCCACCAGCAGGCCGTCGTGATTCTGAAGGTCGAGCTCCTGCGCCAGGGCATGAAGGCCCCATGCGGGACGGCCCGAAGCCAAAATGAGTTTAATGCCCGACTCCTGCGCCGCGAGCAGTTTCTCGCGCGTGCGCGGGCTGATCACCTTCTGGTCGTTGGTGAGCGTACCGTCGATATCCATTGCGATGGCCTTGATTGCCATATCTGCCTCCCTGTCATTGAACAACCTTGTCTGAGCCATCATACAGAACACCCGCGGCGGCGCTGTTTGCAACGGGAAAAATGTCATATTGTCCCGAACATGAACGGCGCGTGGTCGTGAAGCTTTATCGCTCAGGTCAAATACGTCTGCTAGCGACGCTCATCCGTCAGTGCGCCCTCGACGATCGCGATGCCCGCCGATGCACCCAACGCGCTGGCGCCGGCCTCGATGAATGCGCAAGCCTCTTCATAATTATGGATACCGCCCGCAGCCTTGATTGCCACGGCATCGCCGAGCACCTCGTGCATCAGCCGCACGTCCTCGAGCTTAGCACCGCCATAGCTTCTGCCGGTCGATGTCTTAAGGAATCCTGGCTTAGCCTCCAGCGCAATCTCACAGACACGGCGCTTGGCGGCATCGTCGCCGTCCAGCTTGCACATCTCGACAATCACCTTGTCAGTGATGCCATGCGCGCGACAAAAATCAGCAATGGCAGTCATCTCGCGCTCGATGGCAACAAAATCGCGGTTCTCGACCGACTCCTGATTCAAAACGTAGTCAATCTCGGTAAAGCCGCGCGCAGCGTATTCCTCAAACCTCACAAGCTTCTCCTCAAGCGTCATAGTGCCCTGGGGAAAGTCGATAGCGCCGGCAAGGATGATGTCAGAGTCCTCGAGCATGGCGCGACCCGTCTCGTACTCCTGCAGGTTCGCAAATACGCAGCGGAAGTTGTACCTTAACGCCTTCTCGACATACTGCTCAAACGTGTCCTCGGGGGCATCGATATAGTCGATGTATTTATTGATGGGTTTGGCAAACGTCATGCTGGGCCTCCTTGTTCAGGACCGACAACCAATCCGTGGGTTCACGCGAAAAACCACGTTCAATGTACGCCCGATACGCAAGGGCAGCGTCCTCATTCCGACAAGCGGTATGAAATTAGCCTTAAAAGTATATTCATGAACAGCGAATAGCGCCGCACGCGGATGCCGGCAACGAGACACTCCCCTCAATACACCCCCATGCCCATTCAGAATAACAAGGGGCCCGCATCCCAACGGATACGGGCTCCTTTCGGCCATGACCTATCTCAGCAACAAAGACTACTTGCGGTGAGCGCGGTAGAACTCGATCGCACCATCTTATCCGAGCCGGGGCACGTTCGCATAGCGTGGCGCGTGACGGTTGCAAAACCACCCCATTTGAAACAAACGCAAAAAAGTACTTGCAAAGACACGTTCCGACATATAAGTTGATAAAAGACCGCCGTTGCGGTTTTAAGTAGATCGAGCATATGAAGTTTCAGTTTTTAGCGTGTAAGAGAAAGAAGATCGGCAAAGTACAACCCCAAACGCAATGACAACTTAATGAGGTAACTGCCACATGTGAGGCACCCCGGGCATTGCTGTCTCGATTTTGAGCACGATGCCTTCCGCCTTGCATGGGCCGTCCTATCCCGCCCCTGCAGCAACTGCCTCACGGGCTCATTGAAAACCGCATAGCACCCCAACGTCAGCACATCACCCACGGCAAGCACATCACTCACGACAACCAACACATCAACAAACAGCACGAACATCAACCGATTGGAGAAGCTATGACAAACCACCACGCTGAAGACGGCGATAAGAAAAGCATTCTGGATGCCCGCATTGAGCGAGCATATGCAAACGAATATGACGCCGCCTTTGCCGCCGCGACCATCAAGAACTACGCGTCGCTACCACTCGCGACGATCTTGGCCGACCACCCTCAACTGCTGAAGCGCTGCACAAAGATCATGGGCGACCCCGACATTCGCAAGCTGACAGACCCCTATGCCCCAAAACGCGACAACGATTCGTACGTTCTTACCGTAGGCTGCCTAGCCCATATGCTTACGGCGCTCGACACGAAACTCAAGCTCGAATGGGAACCCGACGAGCGTCATGAACTCGAAAGCAAGCGGAACACCCTGCGCACTGCACTGTTCCTTCCGTTGGACGGCCTCAAGCGCTGCAACGTCGAGCTCAATACACAGGCGCGGCAAAAGCCCGGGACCACAGGGCAGAAAACTCCAAGACCCCATGCGGCCATCGTCGACCGCAACCGATATAACCGCATGACCGCGCATTTTTCTGCCGAGGGAGCAGCCATAAGGACGCTGATCGACCTGCTGTGCCTCCTGAGCATCAACGAGCTATTTGAGGGCTATCTCGCCCTTGTTCCCGCGACGGCACCCAAGTCGGTAGCAAAGATCATCGAGACCTGCAGACGCCAGTTTGAGCGCCATCGCAATGGCAGCGAGATGAACGCCAGCATCGCGCAGTACTACGCGGCTCATTACAAAAATGACGGATGTGCCCCTGTCGAGCATCAGCTGCGGCTCGCCTACACCACGCCCGCCGCAACGCTCTATCGCTTTGGAGCCCTTGGCGCTTGCGAGCCACACGAACAGGCAGCCTGCCCCACAACCGAGCTCGATCTCAGGCTCGGACGAACCCTGTAGCCCGCCAGCCCCTCCGCGGGCAACAATCCTATTCCACAACACAACCAACAGAAAGGAGTCCTCATGGACACCAATCATTCCCCCATCATCAGCCCCCTCACCATGCGTGAATCCGCCCGAGGTATCACGCTCACCAGCATTTACGATGAGATGCTCGCCCGTCGCGAGCTCTCCGTCATGGGAAACATCGAAACCCCGATGGCCCACGACCTATGCCAGCAGATCCGCCTGCTCGATGCCACCGACCCCAGCCGCCCCATCACCATATTTGTCGCCAGCGTCGGCGGAAGCGTGCGATCGGGTCTTGCGATCTATGACGCCATGCGCCTCGCATCGTGCCCCATCCGCACCGTCTGCCTGGAATTCGCCGCGTCCATGGGCGCCGTGATCTTTATGGGCGGCGACGATCGCCGTATGGCGCCCCATGCAGAGCTCATGATTCACGACCCGCTGATCCCCCAGGGGGCAGGCGGCTCGGCACTTGCGCTGCAGGAAACCAGCCGGCGTCTCATGCAGACCCGCAAGACCCTCACGCAAATCCTCTCGGACCGCAGCGGCCTCACGCCCAAGCGCATCCAGTCCCTCACTGCAAAAGACACCTACCTTTCGGCCGAGCGCGCCGTCGAGCTCGGCTTTGCCCACGAAATCCTCTCGACCACCAAGGAGGTCGCCCATGTCTAACCTCGCCAGCCGCCTCGCCGCATCTGAGTCCGCATCGTCCACCATCCTCGCCAAGGATCGAACGCTTTCCTGCGACACCCGCCAAACGGGACTCAACAACAACGCACTTGTGATCGGCCCCTCGGGAGCCGGCAAGACCCGAAACGTCCTCAAGCCCAACCTGCTGCAAATGAACGCAAGCTACATCGTGCTCGACACCAAAGGCACGCTCTGTCGCGAAGTGGGACCCGTGCTGGCAGTCCACGGTTACCGCGTGCAATGTCTCAACTTCGCCGACCTCAACACCGTCCCGGCCCTTGCGCCCGGCATCGAGCGCTGCGGCTACAACCCCCTGAGGCACATTCGCCGCAAGGCGGACGGCAGGCCCAACCAGCAGGACATTCTCTCAGTGGCAAAGGCCATCTGCCCCATCGAGGACAACAACCAGCCTTTTTGGGATCATGCGGCGGCAAACCTGCTGTCGTGTCTTATCGCCTACGTCACCGAACAGCTACCCGCCGACGAGCAGACGATCAGCTCGGTCATCAAGCTGATCGAGCACCTGCAGGACGGTGCCACGGGTCGATTGTTTGACGACCTGATCACGACCGACCCCCAAAGCTATGCCCTCTCGCTATGGCGGCGCTACGCCATTACGCAAAATGCCGAGCGCATGCACGCGAGCATCGTCGGCATCCTTGCCGAAAAGGTCATGTGTCTGGGATTCGACGGTGCGGCACAGCTCTATCGTGAGTGCCATCAGGTGGACTTCGCTTCCATGGGACACACCCCCTGCGCCCTGTTTGTAACCGTGAGCGATATCGACCGCAATCTCGATCCGCTGACCGGCCTCTTTATTACGCAGGCGTTTATGGGCCTCATTCGCGAGGCCGATAGGCAGCCCGACGGCAGCCTGCCCGTGCCCGTGCGCTTTATGCTCGATGACTTCGCAAATCTGCAGATCCCCCAGATCGACAACGTGCTCTCGATTATCCGAAGCCGCAACATCTGGGCAACGCTGCTGCTGCAGTCGACCAACCAGCTCGATGCGCTCTATGGCGAGGCACGCGCACGCTCCATCATGGGCAACTGCGACACGCATCTGGTGCTGGCGTTCCAGGATCCCGAGAGTGCCCGGGTGTTTTCCGACCGCGCCGACGCACTGCCCAGCACGCTCATGACGACGCCGATCGATCGCTCGTGGCTCTTTGTGCGCGGCCACACTCCCGAACAGGTCGAGCGCTTTAGGCTCGAAGACCATCCGCTCTACGGGGAGTTGCCCGAAGCCCAAAGCGCCCAGGTCGAATTCGACCGTTAGCGATATCGAGCACCCCATTGCACCTGCCCGCAAACAGCAAAGGGCCCGCACCCCAACGGATACGGGCCCCTTTCTGCTTAACGCTAAATCAGCGGCAAAGTCTACTTGCGATGAGCGCGATAGAACTCGATGAGCGTCTGGGTCGAAGCGTCCTGCTCGGCCTTGGCGGCGTCGTCGTGGAAGGCCGGGGTGATCTGCTTGGCAAGCTGCTTGC
>CAJMSG010000011.1:0-22767 GCA_905216105.1 uncultured bacterium
CCGGTACTTACCCGCATGAAGGGTGCCCTCATCATCGGGGCAATGCAGTGTGCGGGAAAGGAGACCCCATGTGTGCCACAAGCAAAAAGAGCAAGACGCAGCAACTCAAGGAGCGCTGGGAAGACGGCGAGCTCGATTGCGGGGCGATGACGCCTGAGTTTATCAAGGGGCTCAGTCCCCGCGAGCTCGGCATGCTGGGCGAGCTGATCACCATCGATTACTTTAACGAGCGTGGATACACCTTGTTGGAGCAGGGCTATCGTTGCATTGAGGGCGAAGCCGATCTGGTGCTGCTCGATGAGCTCGACGATGTCGTGGTGATGGCCGAGGTCAAGACGAGACGCGTCGCCCTGGATTGCACCACGCGGGTCTTTCCCGAGGAGGCCGTGGACGCCCAAAAGCAGCGTCGGTATCGCCGCATCGCAAGTTGCTATCTCATGGAGCACTATCCGCTCAGGTCGATTCGCTTCGATGCCGTGGGCGTCACCATCCGCGGCGGGCATATCGCCGAGATCGAGCACCAGTACAATGCGTTCGATTGGCAGGTGTCGTGATGGCGTTCGAGACGTTTGCCGTACACGCGGCCTGCATCCGCGGCGTCGAGGCAATTCCCGTCACCGTCGAGGTCTCGCTTGCCGGTGGCGTTCCGGGCATCCAGATGCTCGGCATTCCGAGTATGGAGGTGATGGAGTCACGCGGGCGTATCCGGTGTGCCATGCGCTCGGCCGGCTTCGAGATCCCTCGGTCTGGCATTACCGTCAACCTGGCACCCGGCGATATCCGTAAAACTGGCAGCGGTTTTGACCTGCCGATTGCCATCGCGGTTCTGGCGGCCGACGGGCAGATTCCCCGTGACAACCTCGATCGCTGCCTTATCGCAGGTGAGCTTGGTCTGGACGGCACGGTGCTGCCCGTCAAGGGCGAGGTGGCGTTTCAACTGTTGGCGCGCGATATGGGGCTTTCCTTTATCGCCGGTAGGTCCGATCAGCATGTGCCGCTTGCAGGCGTTGACTGCGGCTTTATCGACCACCTATCTCAGCTTGCCCATGGCATGGGGGATGCCGCACGGCATTACCTGGATTCTGAAGTGCTCGAGGCGACCTTTGAGCCCGAGCTCGATTATGCCGACGTGCTGGGGCAGGAGGTCGCCAAGCGCGGCATGGCGCTTGCGGCCGCCGGCGAGCTCGGCCTGCTCATGATCGGCTCGCCCGGTTCGGGCAAGACCATGCTTGCGCGGCGCATGACAGGCATTTTGCCCGAGCTTTCTCTCGAGGATCAGCAAGAGGCACTGTGCATCCATTCGGTCTTGGGCGAAAACATCGATGGACTGCTTGCGGGGCATCGCCCCTTCCGCAGCCCCCATCACAGTATTTCGACCGCGGGACTCATCGGCGGCGGGCGTCCGGTGCATCCGGGCGAAATTAGCCTAGCTCATGGCGGCGTGCTCTTTTTGGATGAGCTCGCCGAGTTTCCCACCGGCGTGCTGCAGACGCTGCGTCAGCCCATCGAGCGCGGTTACGTAAGGATCGTGCGCGTTGACGGGGCCTTTACGTTCCCGTCGCGCTTTCAGCTGCTAGCTGCGAGCAATCCCTGCCCCTGCGGATTTTTGGGAGATCGCGAAGTGCCGTGTCGCTGTTCCGCGTCGATGGTCGAGCGCTACCGGGGCAAGTTGCGCGGTCCTTTGGCTGATCGTATCGACATGATGATCGATGTGACCCGCCCCGATCCCCAGGTGATCATTGAGGGCGCGGAGGGTATGTCATCGGCCGAGCTGCGCGATTACGTCGTGCGTGGGCGCGCCTTTCGCGCCTGGCGTGAATCCCGTATGGACGATGCGGACACCGATGCCGAGGAAGATGAGTCGCGGTCCATTGACGGCGTCGTTTCGACCTTTGGGCTTGATGAGGCTGCCGAGAAATGCGTGCTCGGCCTGTCGAGGCGCACACATCTCACGGGTCGCGGCATCGTGCGCCTGGTACGCATCGCACGCACGATCGCCGATGTCGCCGAAAGCGAACGGGTATCGCAGGATCACGTGCTCGAGGCGGCGATGTATCAGGGAAGGAGGGACCAATAATGGGCGAGAAGAGCTTTGAACTGCATCCCACGGATGCGTTGTATCCCGACACCGTATTGGAGCTTCCGGATGTGCCCGAGACCCTCTACGTTCGCGGCGACCCTGCCGTTTTATCGACGCCCGCGCTTTCTATCATCGGTGCTCGCAAGGCATCGCCGTACGGTCTCGCCGTGGCAGAGCTTGCGGCAAAGGTGGCGGTGGAGGCGGGGGTGACGGTGGTCTCGGGCGGTGCGGTCGGCTGTGACCAGGCGTCAGGTTGGGCTGCGGTCAACGCCGGGGGCAAACACGTCGTGGTACTGGGGACGGGTGCCGATGTTGTCTATCCGCGCTCGAGTGCCGGCCTCATCACACGCACACTCGATACGGGCGGCGCGGTCGTTTCGATTTCGCCGTGGGGTATGGGACCGCGTAAGTTCGCCTTTCCGCGGCGCAATCGCGTAATCGCCGCCTTGTCGCAGGCGCTCTTTGTTTCCGAGGCGGGCATGCCCTCGGGTACATTCTCCACGGCGGAGGCCGCTATGGACTTGGGCCGAGAGCTCCTTGCGGTGCCGGGCTCTATCCTTTCGCCCGAGTCGCGCGGGACTAACTATCTCATCGCTAACGGAGCCTGCTGCATCATCGATGAGGAATCAATCGAGATGGCCATCTCGCGCATCTACGGCACGCTGCGCTACTCGCGTCCCGATGCACCTGGCATTGCCGATCTGGACCCAACACAGCAGACCGTGATGCACGCGCTTATCGCCTCGCCGCTCAAGGTCGACGACATTGCCGCGCTCGTCTCGCTTGATGCTGTCGGCGTGCTCAAGCTTTTGGGCTCGCTCGAGCTCGAGGGTCTTATCGAGCGCATGATGGATGGAAGGTATGCGCCCTCAAAGTTTGCGCTTCACGCCCAGACGCCCTTCGGTCACAATGGAAAGCGTGTCAATTAGAAAGGTGTTTGCAGATGCAGTTCGATCAGGTGACGGTTATCGGTGGCGGTCTGGCGGGTTCGGAATGTGCGATCCAGCTGGCAGATCGCGGGTTTGCCGTAAAGCTGTGCGAGATGCGCCCCCAGGTGAGCTCTCCGGCCCACCATACCGACCACCTGGCCGAGCTCGTTTGCTCAAATTCGTTTAAGTCAACCCGTCCGGACTCTGCTGCGGGCTTGTTAAAGGCCGAGCTTGAGCGTATGGGCTCGGTCTTGCTCGATTGTGCCCATCGTGCGGCCGTTCCCGCCGGCGGTGCCCTGGCGGTCGACCGCGTCAAGTTTTCCGAGCTTGTCGAGGCCGAGGTTGCCGCTCGACCCAATATCGAGGTCGTGCACGGCGAGGTCACGCAGATTCCCGAGGGCCACGTGGTCATTGCCGCGGGCCCGCTGTGTTCTCCGGCATTGAGCGAAGAGGTCATGAAGCTCGTCGGTGGCGACGCCTTGGCGTTCTTTGACGCTGCCGCGCCAATCGTCGATGCCTCCACGCTCGATATGGACGTGCTGTTCTCGCAGTCGCGCTATGAGGAGCAGGGGAGCGGCGACTATCTCAACGCTCCGCTCAACAAGGAGGAGTACGAGGCCTTTATCGAGGCACTCACCACCGGCGACCGCGTGGTGCTCAAGGACTTTGAGGGTGGCGACCTGTTCCAGGCCTGTCAGCCCGCCGAGGAAGTCGCCCGTACCGGTAAGGATGCTATCCGCTTTGGCGCCATGAAGCCCGTCGGCCTCACCGACCCGCGTACCGGACGTCGCCCTTGGGCGGCGATTCAGCTGCGCGCCGAGAACAAGGAGAAGACCGCCTACAACCTGGTGGGCTTCCAGACCAACCTGACCTTTGGCGAACAAAAGCGTGTCTTCCATATGGTTCCCGGTCTGGAGAATGCCGAGTTCTTCCGTTATGGCGTCATGCACCGCAATACTTTTGTCGATGCGCCGCACGTTCTTGACGGCACCTTTGCCGTGCCCGGTACGAGCGTGCGCCTCGCCGGTCAGATCACCGGCACCGAGGGATACATGGAAGCGGTGGCGACCGGTCTGCTCGCTGCACTCAATACCTATGCCGAGGCAATCGAGGCGGAGCCTGTTGAGTTACCGCGAGTGGGCGCCCTGGGTGCGCTCGTGGGCTATGCGACCGATCCGGCAACCGTGGGCTACCAGCCCATGCATGTCAATTTTGGCCTGGTGCCGCCGCTCGAGGACGGCAAGCGCCGCAGTAAACGCGACCGCTACCAGGCTTATGCGGATCGCGCGCTCGAGGCCCTCGATGCCTACTTGGCCACGCGTTCCGACTTGTTTGGGGGCGACCGGTCATAGCCTTTGACCTGTACGATACCGTCGACTCGTTTATCGCCTACATCGCACGTGTCGAGGGGCTCTCTCCCAATACGGTGACTGCCTATGGATCGCGGTTGGAGCGCTTTGCTGCCTGGTGCGAGCGTACGGGTGTCGATGCGCGTATGGCCGATGTGCGTACCGTCCGCGCGTATTTGGCCGAGTTTTCGCGCGAGCAGGTGGCGCCTCGCACCATTGCCGCGCATTTGTCGGCTATTCGGTCGCTCTATCGTTGGATGGCTGCCGAGGGGATTGTCGAGGGCGATGCGGTCTCGGCAATCGCGTCGCCCAAGCTGCCGCGCGACCTGCCCGGTGTGCTGACGACCCAACAGGTCGAGGCGCTGCTCAAGACGCCTGATACTTCGACGCCCGTTGGACTGCGCGATGCGGCGATGCTCGAGCTGCTCTATGCATCCGGCGCGCGCATTTCAGAGCTTGCAGCGCTCAATGTGGAATCCATCTCATGGTCCGAGCGTACACTGCGGTTATGGGGCAAGGGGAGCAAGGAGCGTATCGTTCCTCTGTATCGACGCGCACTCGAGGCGACGCGTACCTATGTCGAGGAGGGGAGACCGGAGTTGCTCGCGCAGGCTAAGCGTCGCGATGCCGCAAACGGTCCCCATCCGCTGTTGATATCTGTGCGCGGTAACCGCATGAGCGCTGCCATGCTCAGGCGACGGTTCCATATGCTGGCGACGCTCGCTGGCATTCCGGCCGACATCGCGCCGCATGCGATGCGCCACACCTTTGCTACCGATTTGCTTGAGGGCGGCGCGGACCTGCGTTCGGTTCAGGAGCTGCTGGGACATGCGAGCCTGTCCACGACGCAGATTTACACGCATCTCACGCCCGACCGGCTTAAGCGTGCAGTGACCCAGGCCCATCCCCGGGGCGAGTAGGCTGGGCGGCTCGCGTTGCGCTTAGGTGTGTGGTTTTGATTGCGGGTTGGCAGGAAGAGGTAATCCTGCTATCATTCATCGGGTTGCTTCACGGCAACAGGTTTTTATCACGCACGCGCGGCTACTTCATACCGTGGTGCCCGGGCTTTGGTAGCACATGTCCGGGTTGGTTTTGGAGGATGACCCCGCGCGGAGGCAAACCACAGGAGGTTTAACATGGCTACCAAGATTAATATCCGCACCCTGCTCGAGGCCGGCTGCCACTTCGGTCACCAGACCCGTCGCTGGAACCCCAAGATGAAGCCGTTCATCTTCGGTGAGCGCAACGGCATCTACATCCTCGACCTCAAGCAGACCATCCTCGACGCCGACCAGGCCTACACCTTCGTCAAGAACGTCGCCAAGGGTGGCAACGTGCTGTTCGTCGGCACCAAGAAGCAGGC
Organism: uncultured bacterium; assembly: GCA_905216105.1. Classification (GTDB taxonomy): domain Bacteria; phylum Actinomycetota; class Coriobacteriia; order Coriobacteriales; family Coriobacteriaceae; genus Collinsella. The sequence continues at coordinate 5,722 of CAJMSG010000011.1, forward strand.
TCAGGAGGCCGTTAAGAACGCCGCTGAGCGCGCCAACATGCCTTACATCAACCAGCGTTGGCTCGGCGGCATGCTGACCAACTTCGTCACCATCCGCTCCCGCATCAACCGCATGGAGGAGCTCGAGGCCATGGTCGAGGACGGCCGCATGGCAGTGCTTCCCAAGAAGGAGCAGGCTGTGCTCGGTAAGGAGCTTACCAAGCTCCAGACCAACCTCGGTGGCGCCCGCGACATGAAGGGTCTGCCCCAGGCTCTCTTCGTCATCGACACCAAGCGCGAGGAGAACGCCATCAAGGAGGCCCAGCGCCTGAACATCCCCGTCGTCGCTCTGATCGACACCAACTCCGATCCCGACGAGGTCGAGTACGGCATCCCCTGCAACGATGACGCTATCTCCGCTGTCACCCTTATGTGCGAGCTCATGGCTGACGCCTGCCTCGCTGGCTCCGGCAAGGAGCAGGTCTCCGAGGCCGAGATGGCCGCTGAGCCCAAGGCCGAGTAAATCAGTCTTAGTTAATTCTTTTTCATCTCTTTGAAAGGAACCACAATGGCCCAGATTACCGCCGCTATGGTCAAGCAGCTCCGCGAGATGACCGACTCCCCGATGATGGAGTGCAAGAAGGCTCTCGTCGAGGCTGACGGCGACATGGACGCCGCTGTCGACGTTCTGCGCAAGAACGGCCTCGCCAAGGCTGCCAAGAAGGCTGGCCGTGAGACCAACGAGGGCGCTGTCGCCGCGTTCGTCTCCGAGGACGGCAAGACCGGCGCTCTGCTCGAGCTCTCCTGCGAGACCGACTTCGTCGGCTCCAATGCTAAGTTCACCGGCTTTGCTTCCAAGGTCGCTGAGGTTGTCGCTACCACCGAGCCTGCTGACGTCGACGCTCTGCTCGAGAAGCCGATGGGCGAGGAGACCGTTTCCTCCGAGCTCACCGAGATGATTCACATCATGGGCGAGAACATGAAGATCTCCCGTTTCGCCGCCCGCAAGGCCGAGAACGGCGCTCTTGCTTCTTACATCCACATGGGTGGTAAGATCGGCGTTCTCGTCGAGTTCGCTTTCGAGAAGGCCGAGACCGCTCAGGCTGAGTCCTTCAAGACCTTTGCTCACGACGTTGCGCTTCAGGTTGCCGCCGTCGCCCCGATCTGCGCTACCCGCGATCAGGTTCCGGCTGAGACCGTCGAGCACGAGAAGCAGATCTACATGGCTCAGGCTGCCGAGTCCGGCAAGCCCGAGGCTATCCAGGAGAAGATGGCTGTTGGCCGTCTGGAGAAGTTCTACAAGCAGTCCGTGCTCACCGAGCAGGAGTTCATCAAGGACAGCTCCCTCACCATCAAGAAGTACGCTGAGCAGGTCTCCAAGGAGCTCGGCGACACCATTACCGTCGTTGCCTTTGACCGTCTGGTCCGTGGCGAGTAAATAAGCTCTTGTAGCTGGTAATGAGCAGGCTGTGGGTTTTACTCACAGCCTGCTTTTTCATGGCTCTCCGTTAAGCCTTTGATATTATGTTATGAGTCTAATTAAAGGAGGATCGCTTTGTCCGACATCCGATATAAACGCGTGCTTCTGAAGCTCTCCGGTGAAGCGCTGATGGGCGATGGCAACTACGGCATCGACCCCAAGGTTACCGATCATCTTGCCAAGCAGGTCAAGGAGCTGCTCGCCGTTGGTCATGAGGTTGGCGTCGTTGTCGGCGGCGGCAATATTTTCCGCGGCATGGCCGGCGCCGCCGGTGGTATGGACCGCGCACAGGCCGATTACATGGGCATGCTCGCTACCGTTATGAACGCGCTTGCCCTGCAGGATGCCTTCGAGCACAACGATGTTCCCTGCCGCGTGATGAGCGCTATCCAGATGAACGAGATCTGCGAGCCCTATATTCGCCGTCGCGCCATCAACCACCTGTCCAAGGGCAACGTCGTTATCTTTGCCGCCGGATCGGGTAATCCGTACTTTACGACTGACACCGCTGCGGCCCTTCGCGCCTGCGAGATCGGTGCCGAGATTCTCATTAAAGCCACCAAGGTTGATGGCATCTACGACAAGGATCCCGTCAAGTGCGCCGACGCCGTCCGCTTTGACAAGATCACCTATCATGAGGTGCTCGTTCGCGGCCTGCAGGTTATGGATTCCACGGCTACGGCTCTTTGCCAGGACAACCGTATGCCCATTTTGGTCCTCAACATCGATGGCGAGGACACCGTCAAGCGCGCGCTCGCGGGTGAGCCCGTCGGCACGCTCGTCTATCAGGAGGATTAAGCATGGCAGAGAACATCACCGCCCACATGGACAAGTCGCTCGAGTCCCTCAAGCACAATTTCTCCAAGGTCCGCACTGGCCGCGCTAACGCCAACATCCTGTCTGACATCACCGTCGACTACTACGGTGTTCCCACACCCGTCACGCAGGTTGCCGCCGTTAAGACCCCCGAGGCCCATATGCTGCTTATCGAGCCGTGGGATAAGGCGCTCATCAATGCCATCGTCAAGGCCATCAGTGCCTCCGACCTGGGCATTACCCCCAACTCCGATGGTACCGTCGTGCGTCTGCCGTTCCCGGCTCCCACCGAGGAGCGTCGCCGCGAGCTCGTTAAGGAGTGCCGCGAGTACGCCGAGCAGGCCAAGGTCTCCATCCGAAACATCCGCCGCGACTTTAACAATAAGCTCGAGCGCGACGAGGAGCTCACCGAGGACGATGTCCGTCGCGAGCAGGGCAAGGTCCAGAAGCATACCGACGAGTATGTTGCCAAGGTTGAGGAGCTTCTGAAGGAAAAAGAAGCCGAGGTCATGGAGATCTAAGGTGCAATACGACGAGCATAAACTGGTCGAGTACTTTGCCGACGCCCCTGCGGGCGTCGGTTTTTCCGACCTTGACCTCAATAACATTCCGCACCATATTTCGTGCATCATGGACGGCAACGGCCGTTGGGCCACGGCGCGCGGTCTTGCCCGCACCGAAGGCCACAAGGCCGGCATCGTCTCTCTGCGCGAGATCATTACCGCCTGCGTGCGCCTGGGCGTCGACGTGCTTTCGGCCTATGCATTTTCGACCGAAAACTGGAATCGCCCGCAGCACGAAGTCAACGTTCTGATGCACCTGTTTGCCAAGACGTTTATCGATGAGCTGCCGCTGCTTAAGCGCGAGAATGTTCGCGTTGTCTTTTTGGGCGATATTTCCGCGCTGCCCAAGAAGACCCGCGACGTCTTTGAGCGCGGCCTTGCCGAGTGCGCCGACCATACCGGTATGACGCTGGCGCTGGCCGTTAACTACGGTGCCCGTGCTGAGATCACCCGCGCTGTCCGCCAGATCGCGCTTGATGCGGCTGCCGGCAAGATCGATCCCGCCGCGGTTGACGACAATATGGTGGCTTCGCACCTGTACACCGCTGGGCTGCCCGATCCTGAGCTTGTGATTCGCACCTCCGGCGAGCTTCGTCTTTCGAACTATCTGCTGTGGCAGGTTGCCTATTCCGAGTTCTATGTCACCGATACCTATTGGCCCGACTTTGACCGCTGGGGCCTTGTCGACGCCATTTTGGCCTACCAGGGTCGCGACCGTAGGTTTGGTCGACTGAGCAAGACCGAGGAGGCTTAATCGTGTCCGAACGTCCCAAGGCATCCGCTCCCAAGGCGCCTACTTCCGCGACGCCCGCGCGTAAGGCTTCCGCTGCAGGGGCGCCTGCAGCGAAGAGCGGCTCCGGTTCGTGGCTGGCGGGCTTTATCACCCGTGCCGCCGCCGGTATCGTCTATGCCGTTGTCTTTATCCTGTGCCTGGTTTTGGGTATTGTGCCCACGGCCATCTTCGTGTCCGTCATGAGCGGCCTGTGCTGCTATGAGTTCTTCCGCATGACGAGGCTCGACGGCAAGGTTGCCAACGAGCGCCTTGGTATCGCTGCCGCCGTGCTCTTTCCGCTCTCGGCTCTGGGCGATTCGCTGCTGTTGAACGCCCTGCTGTTCGCTTTGATGCTTGCGGTTGGTATCTGGTATGTCTGGTCTCCGCGCACTCGCATCTCTGACGTTGCCGTTACGCTCATGGGCCCTATCTACACTGGCTTTATGCTGTCGGCTATCGTGCTGCTGCGCGATGCCGTGCCCGGTTTTGCCGGCGCACTGCTTTCGGTGGGCGCTTGCGCGTCCCTTTGGGTTTCCGACTCGTTTGCCTATATCGTGGGCAGCCGCATTGGCAAGCATAAGATGGTTCCCAAGATCTCTCCCAAAAAGAGCTGGGAAGGCTTTGTCGGCGGCATTTTGGGCTCTGTCTTGATCTGGCTCATCCTGTGGGCAACGCACTTCTATAAGCTGAGCCTGCCCTATGCACTGCTGTGCGGCGTGGTCGTCTCCATCCTGGGCGTTATCGGCGACCTTATCGAATCGCGTATCAAGCGCGGTGTGGGCGTCAAAGATTCAGGCAATCTCATCCCGGGCCACGGCGGTATGCTCGACCGCAGCGATTCGCTCATCTTTGGCTGCATTACCGCGCAGCTGCTGCTGATGATCGGAGGCGTGCTGTAATGGCTTATCAGACCACCTACGGTCCCGACGGGCGTCTTCGTGTTGCCATTCTGGGCTGTACGGGTTCTATCGGCACTCAGGCGCTCGACGTGTGCCGTCAGCATGCCGATCGCCTGCAGGTGACGGCGCTGTCCGTTAACTCCAGCACCTCCGAGCTCGTTGCCGCTGCCCGTGAGTTCTCGGTTCCGGCGGTTGCCGTGGCGGACGCCTCCCATGGCGCCGACGCCGTGCTGCAGGAATTGCCCGAGGGCACGGAGCTCGGCGTTGGCGCGCAGGCCGTGTGCGATCTCGCGCGGCGCGATGATGTCGACTGCGTGCTCGTGGCCATCGTGGGCGCTGCCGGTCTCGAGGCGAGCCATGCTGCCCTGACCTCGAACAAGCGTCTTGCCCTGGCCAACAAGGAGTCGCTCGTTGTCGGTGGCGATTTGCTGATGCCGTTGGCGCAGCCGGGTCAGCTCATCCCGGTCGACTCCGAGCATTCTGCCATCTACCAGTGCTATCTGGGCGAGAATCCGCGCGAGGCTCACTGCATTTGGCTTACCTGCTCGGGCGGCCCGTTCTTTGGTCGCACACGTGACGAGCTCGATCGCGTGACACGTGCCGATGCCCTGGCGCATCCCACGTGGGCTATGGGTGCCAAGATCACGATTGATTCCGCCACCCTCATGAACAAAGGTCTGGAGCGTATCGAGGCCATGCATCTGTTTGGCTGCGATCTCGATTTCATTAACGTGGTCGTGCAGCGCCAGTCTAAGATTCACTCCATGGTCGAGTTTGCCGACGGCTCCGTGATGGCGCATCTCGGTGCCTCCGACATGCGCATTCCCATCCAGTTCGCGTTCTCGTATCCCGAGCGTTGGGATGCGCCGGCTCCGCGTATCGATTTCCGCGAGTTGGGACAGCTTACCTTTGACGCGGCCGATATGGATACCTTCCGCTGCCTTGCGCTGGCCGAACGTGCCGGCAAGACGGGCGGCACCATGCCGTGCGTGCTCAATGCCGCCAACGAGGTCGCCGTCGATGCCTTCCTGCATGATGGCTGCAGCTTTACCGATATCGACCGCATTGTGGAATCCTGCATGGATGCTCACGATGCGCAGACGGTCGATTCGTTTGAACAGCTTCGCGACATCGATGCGTGGGCGCGTGAAAAGGCCGCGCAGGTGCTCGCCGCAACCCGTTCTTAACCCATAAGGATTGCTTTTTCGTTTTATGGATACTGTTCTGAGCGTTCTCTCATCGGTCTTTTGGGGCCTGCTGATGCTTTCCGTCCTCGTGTTTTTGCACGAGGGCGGCCACTTTTTGGCGGCGCGTGCCTGCGGCGTCCGGGTGACTGAGTTCTTTTTGGGTCTGCCGTGTCGCTTTGATATCCACCACACGTCTCGTCGTATCGGCACCAAGTTTGGCGTGACCCCACTGTTGCTGGGTGGGTATGCTGCCATCTGTGGCATGGATCCGACCGATGTCTCGTGTGCCGATCGCGTGCTTGCTGCCGTCTATCGCCACGGCCGTGTGACGGTGGCCGATCTTGCCGTCGAACTCGAGCTGTCCGAGGAGGATGTGCTCGAGGCCTGTGCTTTGCTGTTGGGCTGGGGCTCCATCGCTCCCTGGTATGAAGAAGGAGAAAAACCTTCGCCCAGTTACTATCCCACCAAGTACCAGACCCTGCCGCGTGATGCGGCGGGTTATACCACCTTTGACGGCCGTCGGTTCGATCGCGAGCACGCGACTGCCGAGGGCGATGTATGGGAGCTGCCGTGCGGCGAGGCCGAATTCCTTGCACGCGAGCGCTCGCACACCTATTTGGGCCAGGGCTTTGTCAAGCGTGCCTTTATGCTGCTTGCGGGCATTATCGTCAATATCCTGACGGGCTTTTTGCTCCTTATGAGCATCTATTCCATCGCGGGTGTCACGGTGCCGGTGGATACCAATGTTATCGGCCAGGTTGACGAAGGCTCGATTGCCGCCGCGGCGGGAATCGAGGGCGGCGACGCAATCCTTTCGGTCGACGGAGTATCGTGCTCTACCTGGATGGACGTTTACGATGCCATCGGCAAGGCTGCCGGTAAGGACGATATCGCCATCGAGTACGAGCGTGACGGTAAACAGCATACGACCACGGTTGCGCTCAAAGAGGACGAGCGCCTGGGTGTGTATGCCTCTACGCAGGTGGTCCGTTTAGACCCCATCACGTCGGCTCGCCTGTCGTTCTCCTATGTCGTGCAGACAGCGGAGGGTGTGATGCGCCTTCTCCAGCCGCAACATACGATGGAGATTCTCGATCAGTCCTCTTCGATTGTGGGTATTAGCGTTATGTCCTCACAGGCTGCTGCTGCCGGCCCTGCCACGTTCCTTTCGTTTGCCGCCCTCATTTCGTTCTCGCTTGGCTTTATGAACCTGCTGCCCATCCCACCGCTCGATGGCGGCAAGCTGGTCATCGAGATCATTCAAAAGATTGCGGGCCGCGAGCTTCCGCTCAAGGTCCAGACGATTGTGAGCTATGTGGGCATCGCGCTCTTTGCGCTGCTGTTTGTCTACATGCTTCGTTCCGACATCCTTCGATTTATTCTGTAGGGGAGTGGTTGGATTGTCTTTATCCCATCCTTTGCCTCGCGAGCTAACGCGTCCCGTGCATGTGGGCGGCGTGCAGATCGGTGGCGGCGCGCCGGTGGTGGTCCAATCCATGACCTGCACCGATACCGCTGATGCCCAGGCAACGCTTGCGCAAGTGCGTGCTTTGGCGCAGGCTGGCTGCGATATCGTGCGCGTGAGCGTGCCCACCGAGGCCGCGCTTGAGGGTTTCCGCACTATCTGCGCCGAGTCTCCGGTGCCGATTGTCGCCGATATCCACTTTAACCATAAGCTCGCCATTGGTGCCGTTGAGGCTGGTGCCGCCAAGCTGCGCATCAATCCCGGCAATATCGGCGATTGGGCCAAGGTTGACGCGGTGATCGATGCTGCGGGTGCCGCGGGCTGTGCGATTCGTATCGGCGTCAATGCCGGTTCGCTTGAGCAGGATATCGCCGAGCGCGACGACCTTACGCAGCCCGAAAAGCTCGTGATGTCGAGCGAGCGTTTCGTCAAGCATTTTGAGGACCGCGGCTTTACGAACATTGTGCTTTCGGCCAAGGCCCATAGCGTGCAAACGACGCTCGATACCTATCGAGCCCTGTCGCGTGAGATTCCCCACGTTCCGCTTCACCTGGGCGTAACCGAGGCGGGTACCAAGCTGCAGGGCACTATCAAGAGCTCGGTGGGCCTTGGTATCCTGCTGTCTGAGGGTATCGGTGACACCATGCGCGTCTCGCTCACGGCCGATCCGGTCGAGGAGCCGCCGGTTGCCTGGGGAATTTTGCAGTCGCTGGGCCTGCGTCGCCGTGGTCCCGAGATTGTCTCGTGCCCCACGTGCGCCCGCTGCCAGGTTAACCTGATTCCTATCGCTGAGGAAGTAACCGAGCGGCTTAAGAACTATGCCGCGCCGCTTTCGATTGCCGTCATGGGATGTGCCGTTAATGGCCCTGGCGAGGCTTCTGATGCCGACCTGGGCGTTGCCTGCGGACGAGGTCAGGCCCTGCTCTTTTCGCATGGCCAGATCATTGGTAAAGTAGCTGAGGATCAAATTGTCGACGCGCTTATGGCCGAGGTCGACAAGCTTATTGAGGAGAAATAAATGACCCGAGCAATGTATATGTCTAAGCTCTATGCGCCTACGCTCAAAGAGGATCCGGCCGACGCCGAGCTTGCAAGCCATCGTCTGCTGCTTCGTGCCGGTATGATCCGCAAGGAGGCCGCCGGCCTGTATTCCTATCTGCCGCTCGCGTGGCGCTCGATTCGCAAGATCGAGAACATCGTGCGCGACGAGATGGACGCCGCCGGCGCCCAGGAGCTTATGATGCCCATTATGGTCGATGCTGAGCTGTGGCGTGAGTCCGGCCGTATCGATGCCTATGGCAAGGAGCTCGTGCGCTTTGACGACCGTCATGGTCGCGAGTTTGTGCTGGGCCCCACGCACGAGGAGACCGTCACGGCCCTGGTGCGCAACGAGCTGCGCTCCTATAAGCAGCTGCCCGTCAACCTGTACCACATTCAGGACAAGTTCCGCGATGAGTTCCGTCCCCGCTTTGGCCTGATGCGCGGCCGTGAGTTCATCATGAAGGACGCCTATAGCTTCTCTGCCACGCAGGAGAGCCTGCAGGAGGAGTACGACAAGATGAAGCAGGCCTACGCCAACATCTGCGAGCGCTGCTACATCAAGGCTCTGCCCGTTGTCGCCGACTCCGGCGAGATCGGCGGTGACACCTCCGTCGAGTACATGGCGCTGGCCGACGCCGGCGAGGCTTCGCTCGTCTACTGCGACGATTGCGGCTTTGCTGCCGATGACGAGGCTGCCAGCACCAAGGTCGTTGTGACCGAGGGTCCCGGCGACGGTACGCTCATCAAGGTCGAGACTCCGGGTATGGGCACCATCGAGGCCGTCGCCAAGTTCTTCGGCTTCCCCGAGAACGGTACGCGCAAGTCGCTGGCGTTGATCGACTCCGAGGGCAAGCCGGTCGTGGCCATTGTCCCGGGCGACCACGAGCTCAATGACTGCAAGGCCGAGCATGTTTTTGGCAAGGGCTATCGCATGATGACCGACGAGGAGCTTCAGGCGAACGGTCTGCATAAGGGCTTTATCGGACCGGTTAACCTGCCCGAGGGCATCCGTCTGGTGTGCGACGAGAGCCTGCGCGAGTCCAAGCAGTGGGCCTGCGGTGCCAACGAGGTCGATTATCACTTTACCGGTGCCTGCCCCGAGCGCGACTTTACCGTCGACGAGTGGGCCGACCTGGTTACCGTCGTCGCCGGCGATCCCTGCCCGCACTGCGGGAAGCCGCTCTCTGCCGCCCGCGGTATCGAGGTCTCCCAGGTCTTCCAGCTGGGCACCAAGTACTCCGAGGCCATGGGTGCCACCTTTATGGACGAGGACGGCAAGGAGAAGCCGCTTATCATGGGTTGCTACGGCGTGGGCGTGTCCCGCTCGCTCGCTGCCGTCGTGGAGCAGCACAACGACGAGCACGGCATCGTCTGGCCGGTCTCCGTTGCCCCGTACGAGGTCACGGTGATTCCGCTCGACCCCAAGAAGGAGGAGTGCGCTACCGTCTGCGAGCAGATCGTTGATGGTCTGTGCGCCGAGGGTATCGAGGTCGTCGTCGACGACCGTGACGAGCGTCCTGGCTTTAAGTTTGCCGACAACGACCTTATGGGCTTCCCGTATCAGGTCGTTCTGGGTAAGCGCGGCCTCAGGAATGGCACCGTCGAGCTCAAGGACCGTGCTACCGGCGAGCGTGAGGACGTGGCGATCGACGAGGTTGTCACCAAGGTTGCCGAGCTTGTGAAGGCGGCCCGTCGTTAATCTACGATTTCGCTTGTAGTTTGATATACGGGACGGCCCCGCATTTCTCCAGATAGGGGAGATGCGGGGCCGTCCTTTTATCTTCTCAACGTACTCAATCGCTAAAAGGAAACCCCACAGCCCATGCGAGCTGCGGGGTTTCCTTTGTGCCTCCGATGCGAAATAAATCGCTCAGATATTACTGATAATCGACGACGTCGATCCAGTTCTTCAGGAACTCATCGTTCACGTTGCGCTTACGAGCGAGCTCGGAAGCGGCGACGATGCTCGTCCACTGACGCACGACCTGCATGGGCATGTCGGCGCGGTCGCAGTAGAGCTCCAGATAAGCCTCGGCCTGGTCCTTGCTGTTGAGGGCAAAGAGCAGGTAGGTGGTGGCAACGTCGGCAGCAGGGGAGCCCTGGGTGGCGTGTGCCCAGTCGCAGACGTACAGCTGGCCGTCGTCGCCGACGATGACGTTGGAGGGGTTGAAGTCGCCGTGGCAGACCTTGAACTCCTTGGTCATGCCGTCCAGACGCTCCTGAAGGTTGTAGCGCGTGGTGGCATTGAGCTGATCGAGGCTGTCGATCATGCGGGCGAACTTATCGCGCTGACGGTTGAGCAGCGGGGATGTGTAGCCGTGGATCTCGATCTGGAGGTCGACGAACATCTCGAGGTACTCACCAAAGCGCTGGGGCTCGGCAGTCATCTTCTCGGCAAGGGTGGTGCCCGGAACCTTCTCGGTCACGAGTGCCCAGCCGTTGGCGTTCTCGAGCTGAGAAACCTCGAGAGCCTTGGGGCTGCGGATGCCGCACTCATTGATGCGGGCAAGATTCAAAGCCTCGTTGAACACGTCGGAGACGGGCTTGGTCTCGTTAAAGACCTTGACGATCTTGTCGCCCAGGTCGTAAACGACCTTGTTGCCGCGACGGACGAGCTCGGTCTTGGAATCGGGTAGCAGCATGGTTGCATCCTTTCAACGATGCGATAGAAGCGACGGCGGGGGTGTGTGAAACACCCGTGCACCCCCGCCGTTAAAACCGTGCTAGAACTAGCAGAGGGCGTAATCCTGAGGCTCGCGGCCGTAGTAGGCGTCCAGGTAGAGCTCCTTGATCTCGCTCATGAGCGGGTAGCGCGGGTTAGCGCCGGTGCACTGGTCGTTGAATGCCTGCTCGGTCATCTCGTCGAGGGTGTCGAGGAAGTACTGCTCGTCAACACCGTAGTCGGCGATGGTCTTCTTGACACCGATGAAGTCCTTGAGCTCCTCGAGCTTCGTGATGAAGTTCTCGAAGACCTCCTTGTCGTCCTTGCCCTCGATGCCGCAGTACTTGGCCATCTCGGCGTAGTTGTGCAACGCGTTGGGGTAAGGATACTGGGAGAAGGTACCCATCTTGACGGGAGCCTCGGCGGCGTTGTAGCGCATGACGCGGGTCAGGATGACGGCGTTGGCGAGGCCGTGGGGCAGGTGATGGAAGGCGCCGAGCTTGTGGGCCATGGAGTGGTTGAGGCCCAGGAAGGCGTTGGCGAAGGCCATACCGGCCATGCAGGAGGCGTTGTGCATCTCCTCGCGGGCATGCGGGTCCTTGGCACCGTTCGTGAAGCTGGAGGGCAGGTTCTCAAAGACGAGCTTGGCAGCACGCTCGGAGAGGCCCTTGGTGTAGTCGGAAGCCATGATGGAGACGTAGGACTCGATGGCGTGGGTCATGACGTCGATGCCGGAGGCAGCGGTCAGGCCGCGCGGGGCGGTCATGCAGTTGTCGGCGTCGACGATAGCCATGTTGGGGAGCAGCGCGTAGTCGGCGAGCGGCCACTTGATGCCGGTCTCCTTGTCGGTGATGATGGCGAACGGCGTGCACTCGGAGCCGGTACCCGAAGAGGTCGGGACGGCGACGAAGTAGGCCTTCTTGCCCATCTCGGGGAAGGTGAAGATACGCTTGCGGATGTCCATGAAGTCCATGGCCATGTCCTCAAACTTGCACTCGGGGTGCTCGTACATCATCCACATGATCTTGCCGGCGTCCATAGCGGAGCCACCGCCGACGGCGATGATGACGTCCGGCTCAAAGAGAGCCATCTGCTTGGCGCCGCGACGTGCGCACTGCAGCGACGGATCGGGCTCGACGTCGTAGAAGCAGTCGTGGGCGATGCCCATCTCGTCGAGCTTGGCCTCGATGGCGCGGGTGTTGCCATTCTTGAAGAGGAACTGGTCGGTGACGATGAAGGCGCGCTTCTTGCCCATGACGTTGCCCAGCTCGTCGAGGGCGACGGGCGTGGAACCCTTCTTGAAGTAGACCTTCTCGGGAGCGCGGAACCACAGCATGTTCTCACGGCGCTCGGCCACAGTCTTAACGTTGATCAAGTGCTTCACCCCAACGTTCTCGGAGACGGAGTTGCCGCCCCAGGAGCCGCAGCCCAGGGTCAGAGACGGCTTCATGCCAAAGTTGTACAGGTCACCGATGCCGCCGTGCGAGGACGGGGTGTTGATGACGATACGGCAGGCCTTCATGACGTGCTCGAACAGGCTGATCTTCTCGGCCTGGGCGGGGTGCACGTACAGAGAGGCGGTGTGGCCCGGGCCACCGGCGAGCACCAGGTGCTCGGCCTTGTCGACGGCCTCCTGGAAGTCCTTGGCGTGGTACATGGCCAGGACCGGGGAGAGCTTCTCGTGGGAGAACTCCTCCTTGGCGGGGTCGGTGGAGGTGACCTCGGCGATCAGGATCTTGGTCTTGGCGGGAACCTCGATGCCGGCGAGCTCGGCGATCTTGGCGGCAGCCATGCCGGGGATGCGGTGATCGAGGGCGCCATTCTTGAACATAGCGGCACGCAGGGCCTCCATCTCGGCACCCTGCTTGACGAAGTAGCAGCCGCGCTTCTGGAACTCGGCCTTGACCTGGTCGTAGATGCTGTCGATGACGGTCACGGACTGCTCGGAAGCGCAGATCATGCCGTTGTCGAAGGTCTTGGAGTGGATGATGGAGTTGACGGCGAGCAGCACGTCGGCGGTGTCGTCGATGATGACCGGGGTGTTACCTGCGCCAACGCCCAGGGCGGGCTTGCCCGAGGAGTAGGCGGCCTTGACCATGCCCGGGCCACCGGTGGCGAGGATGATGTCGACGTCGCGCATGACCATGTTGGTCAGCTCGATGGAGGGGACATCGACCCAGCCGATGATGCCCTCGGGGGCACCGGCCTTGACGGCGGCGTCAAGCACGAGCTTGGCGGCGGCGATGGTGCACTTGGCGGCTGCCGGGTGCGGGGAGATGATGATGCCGTTGCGGGTCTTCAGGCTGATCAGCGTCTTGAAGATCGCGGTGGAGGTGGGGTTGGTCGTCGGGATGACGGCGCCCACGATACCGATGGGCTCGGCGATCTTGGTGATGCCGTAAGCCTCGTCGCGCTCCAGAACGCCACAGGTCTTGGTGTTCTTGTAAGCGTTGTAGATGTACTCTGCGGCGTAGTGGTTCTTGATGACCTTGTCCTCAAGAACGCCGCGGCCGGTCTCCTCGATGGCCATCTTCGCCAACGGGATACGAGCCTTGTTGGCGGCCATGGCGGCCTCATAGAAGATCTTGTCGACCTGCTCCTGCGTGTACGTAGCAAAAAGCGCCTGGGCCTCTCGCATCTGAGCGAGCTTAGCCTCAAGCGCCTCTACGTTGTCCACAATTGCGGGAGTAGTGTTTTCCGGTGACTTTTTCACCATTTGTGTCTCCTTGCGATCGGAGATTTACCCTACGCCTTGCATGATAGCAAGAAATAATTCGGTAAACGGTAAGATTCCCGTAAAAGGCATACTAAAACGTTTCAATCAACTGAAACGTTTCAACTAAAACTATCTGCCAGTGCATCGCCCCGCTCATTGGGGACAGACTTACATGAGTGGTTTCACTCATTTGTGACAGACATGGATTTGTCAATTTGCCGATCTGGGCCTGTTTTTGGCGCAGATTGGATATAAATAGGTCACAGGCTCAGCATTTCGCGTTCCTTCTCTCCTTTTAGGTGTTGCCTGTACGGCTTTGAAAGGAGAGACCATGCCCCGATGCGCCCGCGAAATATCGCTCACCGGCTATTACCACGTCTTTGACCGCGGCAACTCCAAACAGATCATTTTTGAAGATGATTCCGACCGCTATCGTTTCTTATCGGACATCTCAGACAGGTTTGCGTGCCATGACGTGGCGGTGTTGGCCTGGTGCCTTATGGATAATCACTTCCATTTGATGGTTGATGACCCATATGACAACCTTTCAAAGGCAATGCAGTGCGCGCTGACGGCCTATGCCAAGTATTTCAATGGAAAAACGGGAAGAACGGGTCACCTGTTTGATAATCGCTATTCGCGGGGCGCGGTTGAGTCGGACACGCAGGCGGTGCAGCTGCTCGATTACATCCATCTCAATCCTGTGAAAGGTGCGCTTGACTCGCTCGAGTCGTACTGCTGGTCAAGTTGCAAAGCATATCAGCTGGGCTACGATCCTTTTGATATTTGTGATGCGGCCCCTATGCTCGAAAGCACTCATGTAAGCCTGTCCCCAATGAGTGCAAAAAGGCGCCCTCCGTAGGGGAGGACGCCTTTGGTAAGTTCTATGTGAACGCGAGGTCTTTGACCCGGAGAGTCCGAGGTACTTGTTGGTAAGACCTTATTTAGGAGCGCGCAACCTTGCCGGACTTGAGGCAGGTGGAGCAAACGTTCATCTTGCGACGGTGGCCATCGACGACGACGTAGACGCGCTGGATGTTGGGGCGGAACTTACGGTTGGTGACGCGGTGAGAGTGGCTGATGGAGCGACCGGCAACGGGGTGCTTACCGCAAACTTCGCAAACTTTGGACATAACTGACCCTCCTTGGGCGACAAACGAACATGTCGCGTTAACAAACAAGCCTGAACTATAGCACAGAAGCATATCTCTGTGCGCAATCTACACAGAGATATTCCTCTTTTGGCGATAGTGCCCACGCTACGGCCCTGGACGTAGATCCGATTTGCGTGCGGCAGAGGGGATTATGCCAGCTCGCAACAAGGTTTTCAAGCGCGTCCCACAAATATATATAGGTTTATGGAGCTATTGGCTCCGTTTACGGATTGACTAGTATTTATGCTCGCATTTGAGCCCGAGGTTGGCTACACTATGCCTTGACCATTAAAGGGGTACGAGATACCCACATGGAATTACATAGCTGTCAATGAGCAGTACTTCCTGTGGGTGTCTTGTCCGCTTTGAGCGGTCGGGCATCTATTTTTTTGACTGTGTCAGCAGTCAAGACATGTGAGGAAGGAGATCGATGGGCACGACTTCCCCCAAGGCGGTCATCATGGACGAGACCGCCGTCAACCGAGCGATGACCCGCATCGCGCACGAGATCCTCGAGCGCAACGAGGGCTGTGAAGACCTCGCTCTGGTCGGCATCGTCACGCGCGGCGACCTTCTGGCAAAGAAGCTCGCCGAGGCGATCAAGGAGATCGAGGGTGTCGACGTTCCGCTCGGCAGCCTGGACATCAGCTTCTATCGCGATGACTATGCGACCAATTTCGCTCCCGCGATCCACGCTACCAACATTCCCTTCAGCGTCGACGGCAAGCGCGTCGTGCTGGTGGACGACATCCTGTACACGGGTCGTACCATCCGCGCCGCTCTGGACGCCGTTATGGACCTGGGCCGTCCGAGCCGAGTCGAGCTGGCGGTTCTCGTTGACCGCGGTCACCGCGAGCTCCCTATCTCGCCGGACTTTGTCGGCAAGAACGTTCCCTCGTCGCACGAGGAGAACGTGCACCTATATATGAAGGAAGTCGACGGCCGCACCGCTGTCGAAATCAACGACGTCGCGCCGGGTTCCCACGTGGGCTCCGCGCCGCTGGGAGGTGAGTAGTACCGTGGCGTTCAATCATAAGCATCTGATCGACATTACCGAGTACTCCGAAGAGGACATCAAGCTCATCCTCGAGACCGCCAAGGCGTTCTCCGAGGTCAACGAGCGTGCTATCAAGAAGGTCCCCACGCTCAAGGGCAAGACCATCGTCAACATGTTCAACGAGCCTTCGACGCGTACCCGCAGCTCCTTCGAGCTCGCCGAGAAGCGTCTTTCGGCCGACAGCCTCAATTTCGGCGGCTCCTCGACCTCCACGGTCAAGGGCGAGAGCCTCGTCGATACCGTCGAGACCCTCAACGCCTACAAGATCGACTGCATCGTCGTGCGCGACAAGCACGCCGGTGCTCCCTACATCGTCACGCAGAATTCGCCCGCTAGTGTTATCTGCGCCGGCGACGGTAAGCACAATCACCCCACGCAGGCTCTGCTCGACCTGTACACCATCTGGGAGCACAAGGGTGACTTCCACGGTCTGAAGGTCGCCGTTGTCGGTGACATCGCCCACTCCCGCGTTTGCGGCTCGCTGATTCCTGCGTTGAAGATCATGGGCTGTGAGACCTACGCCGTCGCCCCCGGCACGCTGCTGCCGCCGGCGCCCGAGGTTCTGGGCTGCGACCACGTGACGAGCGACCTCGATTCCGTCCTGCCCGAGCTGGACGTCGTCTACATGCTGCGTGTACAGCAGGAGCGCCTCGAGGGTGCCCCGTTCCCGACCATTCGCGAGTACCACAAGCTCTTCGGCCTGACTAAGGACCGTGAGAAGCTCATGAAGCCCGACGCGATCATTTGCCACCCGGGCCCCATCAACCGCGGCGTTGAGTTCGACTCCTATATGGCCGACCACCCGCAACGCTCCGTCATCCTGGAGCAGGTCTACGCCGGTATCTGCGTGCGTATGGCTATCCTGTATCTGCTGCTTGGAGGTGCCGATAATGGCCTTGCTTCTTAAGAATGCCCACGTCGTCGACCCGTCCGTCGAGCTTGACGGTGTCGTTGACGTCCTGATTGACGGCGACAAGATCGCCGAGGTCGGCGAGAACCTCGCCGCCGAGGGAGCCGAGGTCCGCGACCTTTCCGGTAAGTACCTCGTCCCTGGCCTGGTGGACATGCACGTCCACCTGCGCGAGCCCGGCTACGAGGTCAAAGAGGACATCGAGAGCGGCACCCGCGCAGCTGCCAAGGGCGGCTTCACCGGCGTTTGTGCCATGCCCAACACCGACCCCGTCACCGATAACGGCACCGTCGTGGAGTTCGTCAAGTCCCGCGCTGCCGAGGTCGGTCACTGCCGCGTCTATCC
>CAJMSG010000012.1:0-22183 GCA_905216105.1 uncultured bacterium
CGCCGTTGACCTCAAAATGAGGTTAAGATGAGGCAAAGCTTGAACGGACGTGCGAACCGTTGCGTGAACAATGCGCGAACGTTGTGCGAATGAGGTTTCTCTGGTGCCCGGCGCGCCATCGTCCAAGCGCGCACGGCTGAGTGGGCGGGGAGTGCCGTATCGCTGCTCCCCGCCTTTTTGGCAATAAGAGCGCACCCGACCAGCGGGTTCAGAAAATCCGAATCTCATGCACCCGAAAATCCGAATCTTTAGGACATGAAAATCCGAATTGCTGGCACACGAAAATCCGAATCGCAACCACCCGAAAATCCGAATTTGATGCAAGGGGATTGGCGCAAGGGGGTCAGGTTTGCTTGCACCATGTTGGTGCGAAGTAACCTGACCCCCTTGCGCCAAGGGTTTGACTTTTAAGACATCATTAAGGTTTGCGCTGTGGAGCAAACCGCAGGTCAATGCTATTCTTTTACCTTATCGTATGGTGTCGTATTCTGCCTGAATTCTCTACCTGCGAGCAACGGATAAACGCAACCAAGCGGAAAGGATGGCACGCCCGCAAGCAGGGTAAACGCAAACGATGAGTGGCACGGACCGACATAGCGAGCCCCAGCAGCACAAGACGGCGGCCGAGTACCGCCAAGCTGCCGACGAGCATGTGCGGACCCTCAAGGATTTCTGGAAGGATTTCCTGGTGAGCGGTCTGTTTGTGCTGGCTGCCATCGTTGCCATCTTTGCATGCCTGGCCTGGTTTGCTGCCAACAATCGGGTGAGTGCAACGGGGAGTAGCATCAGCGCGAATGGTCCGCGGTTCATACTCTCGGGAACGCAGGGCGGCACGGCGGGCACGTACGACTCCAAGGACAACTACACGTCGGACAGCACCAGCCTTGCCGTGAACAACCTCTTCAACCTCAACAACATGAGCGCCGACGGTAGCCTCTCTCCGGGGTCGGCCGGCCAGCTCCAGCTCAACGTCAAACCACTCTGCAATGACCTGCACGATATTACGGTAGAGATGACCTGGGAGATCTCCGTCCAAACGAGCGCGGCAGGTACCGCCACGGATACATCCAACAACGAAGAGATCATCAACTCGCTTAAAGACTTGGTGCGCGGGCATATTCTGGTTTTCCAGAATAAAGACCCCTCTGGCTTTTACTCGAATCCGCTGGTTCCCACGACCACCACGGTGACCCAGGACGGGGCCAGCGTCGCTGTCGTTACGCAGAGCTTTACCATCCCGGCGGCGAGCTTCCGCACTAAAGACTCAAACAACACGACCGAGACCGTCCCCCAAACCCTCTACTGGATTTGGCCGGAGCAGTTTAAGAGTTACGTTCGCACGGGCAATGCCGGCTACGGCGGCAACCTTTTCGCAAGTACAGATGTCACCGGATACGCAGCCCTCGCCGACAACATCAATAAGAACCACGCGCGCTATTTCCGCGCCGACAGCACGAGCGTTCCGGGCCAGGCGCCCAGCGAGGCTCCGACTGTCAAGGCCGGCATGTCCTCTGCAGATGTGGAAGCCTGCGCCGGCTATTACAACAACGCCGACGAGGTTATTGGCAAGAACATCAAGTACATTCGCGTGCGCTTTACCGCCAAGGAGGCGGATAAATAAATGGACGAGCAACTTAACGCCCGCGAGCAGGGCGATATCAAGCACAACGAAGAAGTGGTGAACTCCGGCGGCGACGGGTTCGGCTCGCACGGCGAAGCGCGTCCGGTTGGCCGCATCGAGCGCATCGAAACTTGGGCGAGCGGCCACCGTCGCGAATCCCTGGCCATCATGGGCCTGGTGGCCGTGCTTCTCGTGGTGCTGGGATTGACGCTCGGATGGTTTGTCGATGCCAATCGCGGCTCCACCGTTGGCAAGATCAAGGAGCCGGCGGAGCTCAAAGTGCTGGGCCCCAACGCTACGGCAACAGAGCAGATCGACCTGAGCTACAACTCCGAATACGGCGATACCAAGACCGGCAACACGGTGACGCTCATGCGCCCGTTTTGCGTGCAAACGGGCGGCGATGGTTTTGAGCTGCAGCTTGCGAATACGACCAACATTACGGGTCTCACTATCGAGCTGTATAAGGCCGAGGGTGCGGTTCTGGGTGATACGGTCGACGTGAGCGGTGCCGCGGGCGGCAAACCTTATAGCTGGAAAGCAACCGGAGAGAACCTGCTGACGAGCTTCGAATATATCAACAAAGCGGACAACGGCCTGGCTACCGAGCCGGTCGCCGGCGCAAGCGACCCTACATTCAAGGACTATCAAAACGTCCAGCGCAACGCGCGCCCGCTCTACCGTTTCAAGGTGTTCAACAAAGACGAGCTCAATGCCAAGACGCTCGACGGCTCGACTGGCAACGACACGCTCAACTTTATCATCAAGCTTTCGTGGGACGAGAGCGCCAAAGAGACCGATGTGATCTATCTGATCGCGCGTAACACGAGCGGTGAGTAGGAGAGGGGGCGCACATGGAGAAGCAAGAGAAGCAGCGGGATGCCGAGTGCGAGCGGCTGGCGAAAAGCAAAAGCCTAGTCAAGAACAAGCTGGTTGTGGCGGCAATCGCACTTGTTTGCGCCGTGGCGCTCGTGACGGGTGGCTACTTTACCTATTCCGCCTACACCGCCAACGGATTTCTTAAGTCCGTCGCCGCGACAGGCACCGCGCAGAGCCTGTTTGCGAGCGACCTGCTCACGGGCTACATGAGTACGCCCAGCAGAGACGAGCTCGACCGTGCCCAGCGCTCCGTTACGGTGTATCCCAGTAGCGAGCAATGCAGCTTTACCTTTAGCATCTACAACTATTTGCTGAGCAACAGCAACTTTTGCAACGACAAAAACGTGACGTACACCTTGACGGTTGAGGGGTATGGGCTCGATGGCGCCACGTGGAGCTATTCGCCCCGGCCCAGCGGCAGCGTCACACTTCCGGAGAATCAGCCTACCAAGAACGACTACACCGTGACGTTCCCTGAGGACAAGCTGGGACATGCCTACTTTGTGATTAGGGCGACGGTGGTTTCGGGCGAGAGCCCCGGCACCGAGCTCACCTGTTTGGCGGCGAAAGTCGTGCCTTCAAAGAGGGCCGAGGTCAAGACCGCGGCGGTTGAGGGCGCGCTGGTCGATGAGGCTGGTACGTTTGCTAAGTACGCTGCGTACAACTACCGCGTAACGGTCACGGGCGCACCGGCGAACGTCGAGCTTAGCTGGGGGGAGAACGTGGAGATCGACCGGTTCTTCGATATCAACCATGGCGCGACGGTGAATGTTGAAAAACGCAAGGCTACGTTCACCATGGAGCCGGGCTCGATAGTCGTCAACTTCTACCGAGCGGACGGCAAAACGCCCGTTTGCTGGGGTGACCTGGGCATTAGCGTGAGCGGAACCACCCTGACGGGCACGACGGAGACTCAATAACTCTGGAAGCAGAGTTTTTAGGATAAGAGGTACGGAATCGATGAGAACGGCAAAGCGCATACTCGCAGAGTTCATGACGGTGATCATGGTGCTCCAGGCATGCTCGCCCACGGTTGCCGCTGTGGCGGCCGGCTGGCAAAACATTTCGAGTAAGATTACCGTTGCGGCTGCGGAGGCATCGGACACTGCCGAGAGCGGTGAGACCAACGGCGACGCCGCGAATGGGTCTGGGGCGAGTGATGCTGGTGTAGCGGGTGACGGTGCCCAGGATGGTGCTGCGAAGGGCGACGCTGCAACAGGCGATACTTCCGATAGTGGCACGGGTTCCGATTCCACGGGCGACCAAGCGGAAGGCGACGATACTGCCGCTGACGATACCGAGCATGATGCCGACACCATGGCTAACGAGGACGCTGAGACCCTGGCGGGCGCGACGATCACGGATTTGAATAAGCTCGTCGAGCTGCTCGAGAAGAACGGCGCGGAAAGCATCGTGCGCAAAGACGGCGAGAGCGGAATCAAAAGCCTCGATGTCACGTCGTCGGAGGCGTTCGCCGTCCTGTCTAACGCCGACGCCTCGCTTTACTATGATGCGCAGATCAAGGTTATCATCACGGGCGATGCGAAGCTCACCGAGTCGGCTAATAACGGTATGTCTTTCCAGGGTCTTGGCAGTGATGAGCGTCCGTTTGAAGGCAGGATCTATAGGTCGCTGAGTGACGATGATAGCCCCGTCGAGCTTACGACTGATCGGACGGTTTTTAATAACCTCAAGCTGTCCGACCAAAACAAAACGGTCAGGATAAAGTGGGTAGGCGCGACTAGCTATAGCGCGCCGATGGTCGCTTCGAAGGTCAGCGGTGCGGAAAACAGCGAAGAGAGCAAGGAGCTCATCGCGTCGGTTGACGTCGCGGATCCCGTGAACGCTGATGTGAAGGACACGACTTCCGCCTTGACGGCACCCCTTTTGGGTACGACGACGGGCAACCTTACTGCGAACGTTACCTATAGCCTCCCCGGTTCCCGAAAGAATCTCAACGCGAATGCGACGGGCAACATTGGCTTGATTGCCAACACGGTCGAGAGCGGGACCTTGACGGTTGAGTCCGTCACGTTCCCCAACGATTTGGCCTCAGGCGGAACCGTCAAAACGAGCTCCGGCAACGCTGGCCTGCTCGTAGGCGAAGTCAAGGATGGTGCGACCCTGAGTATCGGCGCCCTGACCACCGTCCCCACCACCACCGTCCAGTCCACGAACGGCTCAGCCGGTGGCGTTGTGGGCCTCGTTGGCTCGAGCACAGGTGCCATGGTCAACGTCACGAAAGCTCTCGACCTACAAGCGCTCGCCGTAAAGGGCACCACCTCCAGCGGTGGTCTTATCGGCAAGGCAACCAACCTCTCGCTCACCATTGCTGATGGCATAACGATTAAACCGGCGCGCAATGTCGGCGATGAGAGCAGCGCTTGCTCTGGTGGCGTCATCGGCGACGTGAGCTTTGCGCAGGGATTTACCGTTACGCCCGACATGTTCGGCCTGGGTGACCTTGTGACACTCGGTGCGTCGCAGCGCGCCGGCGCTCTCTTTGGCATGGCCGATATCTCTAATGGCGACATCGTGGTGCTGGGCGGGACGTATAAGAGCAAGCTCGCCTCAGGAAAAGATGGCGTTGTCAGCGGCAGCTACGGTGGCCTCGTCGGCAAGGTGTTTGCGACGGCAAAGGGCGACAATGACGCATTGCGTGCCTTTGTTGTCCAAAAGGATGCAGATAATAAGAAAACGTGCTCAATTGAGTTTGACCTTGCGAGCGGGCTGTCCGACGCAGGCGGCGTCGTTGGCTATGTTGGCGATAATCCCAACTCGCAGCCTGTTGCTGTTGTCCTCAACGGTGTGACGGTTGCGTGCAAAGGAGACGCTTCGGCGCGAACGGCCACCGGAAAGCTCGGTGGTGCTGTGGGTGTTGTCGACACGCGCAGCGTGCTCGACGTGCGCGATTTTACGCTTACAAGCGATAATGCCATTGGCGGTGCAGCAAACAATCGCGCGGCTGGCATTGCGGGCTCCGCATGGAATGCCCTAATCAAGTTCAGCGGTATCACAAACCTGTCGGGCGCAAGATTTGCCGCAAACGGCACGACGGGCCAGCTTGTCTACGAGAACAACAACGCACTGATCTTTGCTATCGGCAATGGCTCTAATGGCAACGTAACCGACGAAGGCGCTACGGGTTGGACCTACAAGCGCAGTGGCACAGCCTCGAAGACGGATGACATCGCGACCTATGGCGAGGTCATCCGCTTGGGCGATAGTTTCATTGCGCTTGACCCCATCACTCACAAGTTGACCTCGCCGACGTCGCTGACATCAGACGGCGGTGCCTACACCCTAACCTCAGTTGAGGATTTCGCCAAGCTTGCGATTACCTGGCAAACCAACGGCTACTACTCAATGGTCGAAGGCGTTACCGAAAACAATCTGAATGGGTTACGGTCCTCGACCATTACGGTGAACGGCACAATTGACCTCGCCGGCACAGGCCTGACGGGCTTCACGCAGGACCGCGCAAGCGATTCGCAGGTTTTCTCGGGTACGCTGAATGGCAGCGGTACGATCAAGCTTGCCGTCGGCGAAGCGTACGGTATGCGTGGTGGGCAGAAGATCGACGATGACGCCGCGGGCAACGGCAAAATCTACCGCCACGGACGCCTGGGCCTGTTCGCGGCAATCAACGGTGCAAATGTCTCCGACGTCACCATCAACGGTTCTATGAAGTTTGACAATCAGTCGAATGTTGATGCTGGCGCGCTAGCAGGCGTAAAGGTTGGTGGCGACACATCGCTGACCTCTGTGAAATTTGGCACCGGGGTTAGATATGAAAGCACCAACAAGGACGGCTATGTGCATGTTGGCAGCATAATCGGCGGCATGTCTGGTGTGGGGTCGCTAAAGATTGGAAACCGCGAGTCTCCTTCGATCATAAAAGCGAATATTGTCTCGAAAGCACCAGAGAGTGGGGTAACCTGTGTCGGCGGAGCCGTTGGTTACGTTGCTAGTGATTGCCTCCCCTCGGCAGCCGGAAAGACCGTTGAGGTTGGTGGCCTTAATGTCTCAGGGTCAATTACTATTAATGACGGGTCGACAAAAACATATGCGGGCGGCTTTATCGGTCAAATTGCGCAGGGCGAAGTCGATGCACAAACGGGTGCCCTGAAATCAGTGAAGAAAGTCGAAATTACCAAACTCGATTTCGCCAGTTTCAGTCTCGCGACCACTGGTTCAAAAACTAATAGCTCCGGCGGCTTTCTTGGGTACAGTTGGGCTGGCACCGAGGTAACGCTTGGCAGAGACTCGGTTAACGCGAATGGAAATAGCTATGCAATTACAACAAACGGCTCAAGCGTAAAATCGGCTTACGCCACAGAGCTGGGTGGTCTTGTATACGCTGCCAGCGGCCATTGGATTATCAACAACTATGCTATCAATTTAGCTGGCGCTTCCTTTATCGCTGATAGCGCTACCACGCTTGGCGTTCTTATTGCTCGCGGCAGCACATCTGTCTCGGATAATAGCTTTGGTGCTGAGACCTCCTACAGTGGTCTATATCTGGAGGACAGGGCTTGGTGGGGTACTGCTTATGCTGTGGGTGGCGTGTCTATAACCGCCCCAAAGGTAGAGACATACGACGAATGGCTTGCAAATGGTGTGAAGCCCAATAGTAAGCTGATCGATAACGGCTGCAATGCGGTTGTCTCGCTTCATACCAACGATGAAAAGCTGGACATGAGCGGAGATCCCGCTAAGGATAATAGTTATCAAAATCGCATTTCTCCTGATAAGCTCCCCAAAATAAACGGTTCTGTCCGCTACTACTACAATCTGGACAGAGCGTTGACTGTGGTGACCAACTCAAAAAACGATAAAGCGGCTGCAATGATCACGCCTGAGCATCTCGTTTTATGGGCAGCGAGGCAGTATGCTCCAAGCGCGACATACGACGATCTAACGGGCACTAAAAAAATAATTTTCACGAATAATAAGATAGGGCTTGATCAAGGCAATCAGATTACTATCGATTTGACGGGTTATAGCTACTACCCTTCAAACCCAAACGGCTCTAATGCGGTAACCGTCCAAAACGTAAAGATCGTTTTTTGCTACTCACAGATAAGGGCTGAGCAGGAGAACAATAAAAGCAATGCTATGGCAACTCAACATGAGAATATGCACTGTGGCCTTATTCGCACGATTGGAGGTAAGGACCTTACTGTTACAGGCGTAACGCTGTCGGGAACAGTCGGCAGGGTAAAAAACGATAGAGCGAAGGGGACCGACCCAGAAAGCGTATCGGGTGCGTTGGTGCTTCGTTGTGCTTATGGAGCATCTGGCACCAAAATGTCGACTATCAATATTGATACGCTAACTCTTGACGGCTTGCAGGTGGACGGGGCGGAAGATAAGGAATATGCTCCGCTTTTGATTAACGCCATTACAAGGTATGTAAACCTGGACGTGAAAAATGTAACGACGTCCAATTATGCCGACAACTCTGGTGCCAACAAAACTGCAGCTTCCAGTCTGTTCGGCAATCTCGGCGATGAAAGGGCCGAGATGGTAACGGCGAATTTCCAGGGCATAACAGTCCCGTCTTCTAAAACGAACGGCATCTTCACCCACGCAAGTTTGCTTGAGAGTTTTGCTTACGACGGCACCAAGTCTGGCTCGTCTGCGAGCTATATTTTCTATAGCAAAAATCACGAAAAAGAGGATTCGAGTTTTACGTACTGCGAGCCTACGTACGGCGCCGAAATTGATTCGAAGGGTAACGATAGCGAGTACGAGGGCCAACAGCGTTGGTATAACGATAGAAAAGGTTATATGACCGCCGATAACCTGGTAACCGATGGTTCGATTACGGCAAATGAGGATACCCCCCAGTTTGCGAATAAATACCTTCCGTATGTTTATAAATCGAAGGAGGGTGCGGGCGAGCACGCTCACGATACATTCCATGAGATTAAGGTCAACCAACGCGTCTCGAACTTGCTTACGGGGTGCGGTACCTATGGCGACCCGTATACGTTGACGAATGCAGCGGAGGTCGTAACTGTCGCAAACTATATAAATGGAAAAGAGTCCGCTGCAGACGGTTGGCAGATCGCCGTTATCGACGATCAAGAAAACCTCTGTACACGTCGTAGCGATGGCTCGAAGGGCCATGAATTAATTTATGAATACAAGCGATCGCAGGGCAGCTGGGTATGCACCACCGATTCTAGTAAGACGCTGTCGAACGACACCATGCATAGCTATATTCAGAGCGCCTATTACAGCGTTGAGCCCGCGGATAGCAATTATATCGAGCTTGACGGAAACAGCTTTAAGGGATTTGGCAACAAGGACAATCCCTTCCGAGGCGTTATCGTGGGCGATCTCAAAAAGGGTTGCGCTAAGGCAACGCTCAAGATAGTGAAGAAGACCCGTACGATTTCTGGTTTGATTCCCTATAGCTATGGTTGCGTTGTTAAGAGCCTGAATGTCGAGTATTCGGACGGCGGTAGCGGGGTTGCGGACTCCAATGTCATTTCGTACACCAAGAGTAGCGACGGTACCCCGATATCGTTCTTTGGTGGCATTTTCGGCTGCATCCTTGGTGGCGATAACATTATCGATGGCGTTGCCGTTAACTCGAATGGCTTTACCGTTAAAGGCGGCTCGCATCTTGTTCCCATCGGCGGGTACGTCGGTGCCATTGCGGGCGGCGGCGTGATTTTCCGCAATATGTCGGGGACATCCTGGCGAGCGGGAACTAGCAACAAGTCCCGGGGTCTTGGAACGGGCAATTTTCAGCTGTACGACAACCCCTACGTTGGCCGCGTCATCGACGGTTATGCCTTTAGCGAGGGCAAGGACTGTGCCGTTGATAACGGAGACGCTAACTACAAGATTAATAAGCTCGTGGACAAAGGCGTCTCTTGCGTCACTGCCACGGCGGCAAGTGGTAACACGGCTGCTCAGGTTACGCCGACAAGCTCGCAAGGTCTGCTGGTGCTTTCGGCCATCATCAACTCGGGTGCCGCGTCGGGTGGTGTTTCGTTGGCATACGAGGGGGGCACATACGATACGAAGACTTCCTATAAGTTTGGCAACGCGTTATACGGCAAGGCTCGAAACGCTACATACGAGCATGTGGGAAAGCCTGCCAATGTCGGCAGCGACTTTACGCGGTCAATTACCGATGACCAAACGTCTCCCGGTGCCGCAGCTGATGGATCGAATTCGCCGTACCTGGTGAAGAACTATGCCGATGCGGCGACGGGCTCACTTTGTGCGTCGTCGGGCGTCGAGTTGCAGTTGGAGAACATAGAGAACAAACCCTACGATATGACCAGTTACGGAAGGGGATTTACGGGCCTCTCGGGACGCTATGTCTCAAATGCATGCGCATCTAGCGGGGGCATCAATCGCGATTGCATCGTGCCCCGCATCGCCTGCATCAACGGCAACGGCGAAACGATTAAGGTTGGTAGCAAAGAGCGCGGTGAGGTATACGAGGTCAAGGAGTACACCGACGACGATTACAAGGTGGCCGGTGTTGGTGCTTTGTTTAGCACGGTGTCGTTTACCTCGCAGAGTGTTTCGAACAATGCAACCGCGGGCATGGTCACGGACCTAAAATTCGAGGACTGCAACGTTAAATTGACGACCATCGATGCGAATAGTAACGATGCCGGAGGCCAAGCGGGAGGCGAAGTTGGCGTTGGCTTGCTAGCGGGCGTGACGGCAAACAATGACGGCGGCGTTTCTGGCGTCTATCGCAGGGTGACCATGAGCGGCTGCAAGGTTGACGGAGCTAAAAATGTCGGCGGTCTGCTGGGCAGTTCTGGGTATTGCAGCAGGAATACGGCGAACAATTCGACATCGGGGATTGTTGGGAATAGTAGGAAAGCCTCTCCGGTCAAGTTGTATGACTGCTCGTATACCGATATGGATGTGACGGGTTACCTTAATGTTGGTGGCTATGTTGGGGCCATGGACGAGCAGACGAAGTGTGGCATTTGGGTGACGACCCCGAAAAATGCAACGGTTGCGTCGAATTCAACTGTAACGGGAAAATCTCCAAGCGCGCATATCGGTGGAGCCTTCGGCTGGACGAAAGATTCGGTGTCTGTAAATGCGAAGATGGATTCCAAGGAGCTGGAAACAACAAATGCAGTAATAGTTTCAAACGTAACGGTAAAAGCTGATTTCACGAGCGCTGGAAGCTATATGGGCGTAGGCGGTTTAATTGGAAGGGCCGACTACGGCATTATTTCGATTAGCAACCTTTCGGTTACTTCTGATCGAGGATGCTATATCGGAAATACATCGGCAAATAGGGGCAATCTGTCGAATGCCGGCGGTGTTATCGGTTTCGTTAATAGTAGGAGCTACTGCAAATATTGGTTTAGTAACTGCACGGTTAAGGGGCTGCGGCTCTCGATGAGTGGCGTTTTGGGCGGCGTATTGGGTTACTTTTGGAGCACTCAAGGTGTGACCTATGACAACATAACGGTCGAAGACCTTGTGTTTGACGGCCAGTATGCTGGAGGTTTGACGGGACGATACCTGAATAGCATTGATGTGTCTGCTTCTAATATCAAGGTTACCTCCAACACATTCCAACAGGCCAATTCCGGCGGCATCTCGGGAGAAGGCAAGGGCAAGTTCCATCTCGCCAACGTGCTGCTCGATAGCAATACGTTCAATAATAAAGACCAGCAGGGTATTCTGTTTGGCCGCGTCGATACGGACAATCTTGGCGGCTACGAGCTGTATGCCGCCGGCTTGTCTGTAAAGCTTGCTGAGGGTCAGACGAATGCGGCTATGCCCGCGTTGATTCGTGCGAGTGACAACAGCAATATCGGCAAGGTCAATATGAAGTCGTATATTGCGTTTGGCAGCTACAAAGACACGCCTGCTGCGCCGAAGGGCAAAACGTTGTACGGCGCTGATGGGGCCGACAGCACGACTACGGCCGTTTCGCCCTACGTGACTACGAGTTCGGTGAGTTCGCTTTCGGTTCAAACCGCCTCTGGCGATGCTGGACAGACCCGCTATTTGTTCGGCGACGGTGTGAACGTTTCTGACGAAAAGACCATCCAGGACGTCGCAAAGACCATCCAGGACGACGCAAAGAAAAACGACGCCAACCACTATATCTACAACAACATCGGCGGCATTAATGACAAAGGCGCTTATCAAAATACCTCGAGCTATGACGCTGACTCCGTAAGAAGTGAGTTCAACGAGAATAGCGGCAATAACATCGCAAAGGATCATTTCCTCGTTTTGGTAATCTCTGGCGCCGACAATACGACGGTCAAGAGCTATCTAAACATCATCACGAACGGTGGCTTCTCCGACGCCTGCAGATTGAATAACGAGAACGGCACCAATGCGCACGTAACGGCCAAGGCGGAGGTGTTCCAGCTCAAGAACGGTGTGTTCGTTAAGGATGAAGAGGCATCGAACAATCCCACGCTTCGTGTGGTGAACAACGGTAAAAAGAGCATGTCGTTTAGCCCAAGCTCCGATTGGGACAACGGCAAGGGTCGCTTTACGCTTCTGACCGTTACCTTTACCGAGGCTGGTCAGAACTATAACGTTCAGGTGCCCATCATCGTTAAGCGCAAGCTTGAGATTGATTTCACCGCAACGTATGACTACGGCACCAACTTTAAGGAGAGCAATTACGCCAACCTCGGGGATGGGGACCACGTGCTTACGAGCTTTGGCGAGCCGATGACGGGTTTGCTTACCTGGACATACAATTCTGCCAAGGGGAAGGAAGTCGACTTTGGCTGGGACAGCTATATGGCTGCTGGCGGCTCGATGAAGGGGCTCGGCAAGAGCATCTGTTTCGAGGGTTCCAGGGGCACACTGCCGAAAGGCGCTCAGCTCACGCTCGTCGATGCGAACGTTGACGGTAAGGCTGGCGGCAGGGAGTATCACTACGAGGTAGGCGAAGGCGGCGCAACGAGCGTTTCGCTGAGCGGAAATGCCGGCTTCAAGGATTCTGCGGGCAATCCATATCAGGAGCGATGGCTGAGCGAGATTTTGGGTGTGTCGGCCACACAGGATGTCGCCGGCACATGGACCGTGTGTGATAACGAGGCAGAGGCGACCGCTAAAGCGAAATTCAAAGGCGAGTGGACGCTGTTTAAGGTTGCAGGCGCTGACGTTCCCAGCAGGAAACGCTATAGGTTAGAGGTGCCTAAGGATAAGGATAGCGGCAGGGAGCTGCGTGCGTCGGAGAGCGTCTACCTAGTTGTCAACGTGCCCAAGTCGGGCAACGGCGGGACGCAAGCTAATATCAACGGTTTTACGGCTTCGTCTATTGACTCGAATTCTTCGGGTGCCCGCATATCTTGGAATCTGCATCACGTCTTGCGCACCGGTGGCGACGATAATCAAAACGGTACGGCATCGACATACAGCATCTTGTCCAATTACGGGCAGACAGTTAAAGACGAGAAGTCGGACGCGCGCACTCCGGTTTCGAAGTCGACGGACGGCGCTGCCTACGTTCTTTCTCTTGACGTTACCGATGCGATTACGTTTAACCCGAGTCAAAACTATGCTGACTCGGACTCGTTGTTCTATCAGCTCGATACGTCACTGTGCAAGTATGGCGCCAACAATACCCTGACGGGGGTGAGTAGTTTCCCGAGCGGAACCTCGGCGATTGCGAAGTTCTATGTTGCCATCGGCGATCAGAACTACAGGTGGAATGACGGCAAGTGGGAGAAGTGTGACGCTTCGACGCCTGCGTTTACGCAGATTGTGACAGATACGGGCGATGACTCACTGAAGCTCACGCTCGACCATGACCTTGCCGGAATCCGCAAGCGTGCAACGGACGGATCTTTTACCGTGCGCACGGTTGTGGAAGAGATTCGCCTTACGCCGGACGGCTGCAACAAGGTTATCGCCCTGTCCAAGCAGTCTGGCGAGGACGTCTACACCAAGATGTCCTATACCGCCAAGCTTTCAACGCGTAAGGAAGGCCTTAATACCTCGAGCCTGACGCAGACGAAGCGCGGCAACGTTGGATACTATCGCATGGACACGGGTGATACGACCATTACGCTTTCTGCGCCAGAAAAGTCACAGCTTGGTATTAACGTTGACGACCTGCGCCCGATTGCGAATGGCACGATTGGCCTGGGTGCTACGTATGAGCTGGGCGGGCTTAACAGCGCCACCGAGACGATCAAGAATGCCGATTCGGTTGTGTACACGCTCTCGCTGCAACGCCGCAGCGGAATCGATGGCTCGTATGAGGACGTAACGGATGGCATTTCCAACTACGTAAAAGTTACAGAGAGTAAGCTTGCCGTGGTCAACGCCGCTGGCAATGCGATCACCTTTACTGACTCAACGAAGGAGAATGGCAAGTTCCGAACACAGAATGGCGACACCACGTTTAACCTGCCCTTTACCGTTCAGGTCAACACGCAGGTTGAGCCGAGTCAGTTCTACGCGAACTATCGCCTGGTGATGACAGCGGGCCTGGTCACAGGTGGGGCGATGGGCGCAACGCCTCAGTCGCCCGACTATGTGACCTATACGCTCACGAGGGTGAACCTCAACGGCATCGACCACTAATTCCGAAGCCGACTAGCTTCGCAAAGGGGGCGGCAACCACCCGGTTGCCGCCCCTTTTCCTGCCCAAGGCTTCTCGGCTACCTAAGCTTCCCACCCATCTTTTCAACTTTCCACTTAACTTACCATCCAAGGTGGAAAGCTGGAAAGTCAAGTGGAAAGTTGGAAAGTAAGTGGAAAGTTGACATGTTAGATTCGGGCTGACAAGGGGTTAATAATTGCACAAACCATACCAGCCAAACAAAAAGATACCAATCTGGTTGGTAAAATACCGTCAATGAGCCGCGAGCCAACTAGCTGCGTAAATAAAACCTAAAGAACTGTTGTAAAGTAATGGCAAATACCCAGATGCCGCCGTTGCGATTTTCAATTAACTGTTACGCGGGAACAGCAAAATGCTACTATCTAACATGCACGTAAGAAAGCAGATTAACGGTTAAGGCTAAGAAGTGGCAGGTATGTCGGAAGCAACTAGGACTCGTACGCATGCGCCCGAGGTTAGGCAGCGCGCCGTCGAGATCCTCCAAGAGGGGGTCGGTCACCGCGCCCTCGCCGCAAAGCTTGGCATTCCCCAGGCCACGGCTCGTCAGTGGGCCCGCGCATATGCCGTGGGCGGTGCCGACGCCGTGCTCAACGCGGGCGCTCGCCATCACACCTATTCGTACGACGTAAAGCTCGCCGTGGTTAAGGACCGTTTGGAAAACGGCCTGACGGTTCGCGAGGCCATGATCAAGCACAAGATTCCCAGCGAGTCTTCGGTCAAGGCTTGGTGTCGTCAGTACCGAGAGAGCGGTGAGTCCGCGCTGGTTGATAAGCCGCGCGGTCGCAAGCCACGCGTTAAAAAGGCGGAATAGCGAACGGGATGGTGCGCCCACAGGGGTGCATTTTTCTTGCCGCCCCACTGCTCCAAAGCGGACGTGCCCTTACCCTGTACGCCTAAAACTCCCCAGTTGACCGAAAACCTGCCGCCGCTGCTCCTCAATTGAGCTATAACGTTAAACAATTGCAGCGTTTTTGCATGGGGGAGTGATGGTATGACGCTACTGTATTTCCTTACCCTGTTTCCGCTGGTACCGGCGCTGGGCATGCTGCTTACGCGTGGTGACCGCGCCCGCGATGCGGTGGGGCTCATAGGTTCCGGCATTATTATGGCGGTGACAGTTGTAGTCGCCGTCATGTTTTTTGGCACGGGTCCGCAGAGCTTTGAGGTTGCCCCCGGCACCTCGCATGTGCTCTCGATCATCAGCTCCGTCATCGACGTCATCCTGTGCGCCGTAATCCTGTACAACGCGTACAAATATAGGAACGCGCTCACCACGGTGCTCGGCATAGTCCAGCTGGTGGGCTCGCTCGCCTTTGCAGCCATGACGCTGCCCGCGGCCGAAGCCGTCACCGCAACGCCGCTCTACCTGGATTACATGAGCGTGATCATGGTCCTCGCCGTCGGCATTGTCGGCAGCCTCATCTGCGTGTATGCCTTGGGCTACATGAAGGACTTCCAGGCCCATGACGAGCACGAGGCCGCGCTGCGCGGGCAGACCGCGCCCGACCGACGACCGCAGTTCCTGGCGCTCATGTTCCTGTTCCTCTCGGCCATGTTCGTCATCGTGACGAGCGACAACCTGGAGTGGCTGTTCTGCGGCTGGGAAATCACCACCGTGTGCTCGTTCCTCATGATTGGCTACACGCGCACGCCCGAGGCCATCAAGAACGCCTTCACCCAGATCATCCTCAACATGCTGGGCGGCATCGCGTTTTTGGCGGGGCTCATGTACCTGCACGTTAACGGCATGCCGCTGACCATCTCGGGCATGATCGAGCTTTCCGGCGCCGGAACCGCGCAGTCCGCGCTGCTGGTGATGCCGGTCATCCTGCTGTCGCTCGCCGCACTCACCAAGGCCGCACAGATGCCGTTCCACACCTGGCTGCTTGGTGCTATGGTCGCTCCCACTCCCACGAGCGCCCTGCTGCATTCGTCAACCATGGTCAAGGCCGGCGTGTTCCTGATGGTCAAGCTCAGCCCGCTCTACGCCACCTATCCCGTGACGGGCTTTATGGTCACCAGTGTGGGCGCCATCACGTTTTTGCTGGCCGCCCTTATGGCGATCTCGCAGAGCAACGCCAAGCGCGTGCTTGCGTATTCCACCATCTCCAACTTGGGCCTCATCAGTGCCTGCTTGGGTGTCGGTGCGCCCGAGGCCGTATGGGCGGCCATCTTCCTGATCCTGTTCCACACGGTGGCCAAGTCGCTGCTATTCCTGTGTGTGGGCACCGCTGAGCATCATATCGGCAGCCGCAATATCGAGGACATGGACGGCATGTTCAGCCGCATGCCGCATCTGACGCGTCTGATGATGCTGGGCATCATGGGCATGTTCGTGGCGCCGTTTGGCATGCTCGTGTCCAAATGGGGCGCCCTGGTGGCGTTTGCCCAGACCGGCAACGTGCTCATGATCATGGTGCTGGCCTTTGGCTCGGCCGCGACGTTTTACTTCTGGGGCAAGTGGCTTGCCAAGCTTTCGGGCGTCGACCCCACGGCTCAAAACGTTGAGGTCAATGTCCATAAGACCGAATGGATGGCGCTCAACACCATCGCCGCGCTGCTGATTCTGTGCTGCGTGGCGTTTCCGATTATCTCGAGCGGTCTGGTGTCGCCTTACCTCGCCATGGTGTTTGGCCGCGTGCCGTACGTTATTGGCAAGGACGCCATGTATCTGATGGTGGTTATCGTGGCGTTTATCGCCGTAGTGCTGCTGACTTCATTCCGCGTGAGCAACAAACCGCACGTCAACGTGTACCTTTCGGGTGTGGGAACCGACAAATATCGCCATTTCCGCGGCTCGATGGGACACGAGGTGAAGGCCGAAAAGCGCAATTGGTACTCGGAGGACGCCCTTGGCGAGAAGCGTATTGGCCCCGCGGGTAGCGTCGTGTGCTGCAGCATTATCTTGTTTGCGCTGCTGTGTTGCGCGTGGATTGGGCCCGAGCGGCTTGCCATGAGCGCGCCCTCGGTGCTGCGCGGCAAGTATTTTGAAGGTTCGGGCGTCTTGGGCATTTTTGTTGGCACCGTGGCGTTTGCCCTGCTGGCGCCGCTTGTAGGCGGCCTGATCGACGGCCTTGACCGCAAACTTTCGGCCCGTATGCAGGGCCGAGTGGGCCCGCGCCTGCTGCAGCCCTTCTACGATGTTGCCAAGCTGCTACGCAAGGCCCCTGCCAGCGTAAACACCATGGACGATACCTATATGGCATGCGCGCTCATCTTTACCGTGGTGGGCGGCGGCATCTTTGTGTCGGGCTCCAACACGCTGCTGTGCGCCTTTATGGTTACGCTCGCCGCGATCTTTGTGGTGCTGGCGTCCGCCTCGACGCAAAGCCCGTTTGCCCAGGTCGGTGCCGACCGTGAGTTGCTGCAGGTCATGAGTTACGAGCCCGCCGTTCTGCTGATGAGTGTGGGTCTGTACCTTGCCACCGACAGCTTCGATTCCATTGCCGTGACGGGGCAGTCGGCCCCCATCATCGTGTACAGCGCGCCCATTTTCCTCGCGCTGCTCGCGGTGCTTACCATCAAGCTGCGCAAGTCGCCGTTCGATCTTTCGTACTCGCATCACGCGCATCAGGAGATCGTCCAGGGCGTCGCCACCGAGATGAGCGGCGGCACGCTGGCCAAGATGACCCTTATGCACTGGTGCGAGACCGTGCTGTTTTTGATGTGGGTGGGCATGTTCTTTGTTTGGGACAACCCGGTGAGCTGGGTCGTAGCCCTGGTCGTGATGGCCGCGACGTATTTTGTCGAGGTGTTGATCGACAACACCTTCGCCCGCAGCACCTGGCGCAGCTGCTTTAAGCTCGGCTGGGGCGTGGCACTGGTGTTTGGCCTGCTCAACCTTATGCCCATCCTCGTCGACGTGTTTATTTAGGAGGCGGCATCCATGGATCATAAAATGTCGCGCTCGCCGTGGGTTATTCATTACGACGGCTCGAGCTGCAACGGATGCGATATCGAGGTACTGGCCTCGCTCACGCCGCTGTTCGATGCGGAGCGCTTTGGCGTGGTCAACACCGGCAACCCCAAGCATGCGGACATCTTTTTGGTGACGGGGTCGGTCAACGCTCAGAACCTGCCCGTCGTGCGCCAGATCTACAACCAGATGCTCGAGCCCAAGTGCGTGGTGGCGTGCGGTATCTGCGCGTGTTCGGGCGGCGTGTTCCGCGATGCGTACAACGTGATCGGCGGCGTGGACCGCGCGATTCCCGTGGACGTGTACGCGCCCGGGTGTGCCATTCGTCCCGAGACCGTGATCGACGCCATCGTTGAGGCGTGCGGCATCCTGGACCAGAAGGAGGCCGTGATGCGCGCCGGCGGCGACCCGCTTACCGTGGGCGGCGCCGCAACCTGGGACGGTGGCGTCGAGCTGGGCGAGGACGGGTTTGTGGCTGCGGGGGCCGGGACTGACGGTGCCGGTGACGCACCTGCCGGGAAGCCTGCCGCGCCCGCCGCTGCAAAGGAGGCCGAGTAATGCAAAAGGCAATCTATACCACCGTCGGGATCGATGAGCTGTTGCCGCATGTGCAAGCGCTCAAGGGCGTCGGCGCGCGCTTTGTGCAAATGCACGCCGAGCGCAACGTCGACGACGGTTCGTATCGCTTGGTCTATACGTTTATCAACGTCCGCGCCGCGCAAGAGCAGATTGCGCGGGACGGAAACTATGCGATTGAGAACCTGGTAGTCGAGGGCATCGACCAGTACCAGGAGATTCCGTCCATCAGCTCGTACTATCCGGCGGTATTCCCGTTTGAGAACGAGGCACATGACCTGTTTGGTCTTGCCATCACTGACATGCAGGTCGACTTTAAGGGCTTTTTCTACCAGGTCTCGACTGCCGAGCCCATGAGCGTCATCACGCCCGAGGTGAAGGCTGCGCGA
Source organism: uncultured bacterium (assembly GCA_905216105.1). Taxonomy (GTDB): domain Bacteria; phylum Actinomycetota; class Coriobacteriia; order Coriobacteriales; family Coriobacteriaceae; genus Collinsella. Next base: position 18,987 of record CAJMSG010000012.1, read on the forward strand.
GAGAAAGCCATGAAGGTCCGTGCCGCCGCCGAGGCCAAGGCGCGCAAGGCTGCGGCCGAAAAGGCCGCCGCTGCGGGGGAGGGCGCTGGCGATACTGCGGGCGCTGCCGTCGCTCAGCCCGCTGCGGCTGCCGGCTCCGATGCTCAGCACGATGAAGCTGCTGCCAAGGCCGCGCTCAAGGCCGCCGAGCTTGAAGCAAAGCTCGCCGCCATGGATCCCGAAAAAGCGGCCAAGGTCCGCGCGGCGCTTGCCGCCAAGGCTGCCCGCGACAAGCAGAAAAAGGAGGCGTAAGGTCCATGGCACATCGCTCCGTTATTCCGTTTGGCCCGCAGCACCCGGTGCTGCCCGAGCCGCTTCATCTGGACCTGGTGATCGATGACGACCGCGTCATCGAGGCAATTCCGCAGATCGGCTTTGTGCACCGCGGGCTCGAGAAACTCACCGAAAAGCGCGACATGCATCAGTTTGGCTACATCGCCGAGCGCATCTGCGGCATCTGCGCCGTGGGCCACAGCTGCGGCTATGCCAGCGCCTGCGAGCGCATGCTCGACATCGAGGTGCCCGGCCGCGTGCAGTACATCCGCACCATTTTGCACGAGCTTTCGCGCATTCACTCGCACCTGCTGTGGCTGGGCCTGCTCGCCGATGCTTTTGGCTTCGAGGCGCTGTTCTATCGTTCGTGGACCCTGCGCGAGCAGATTCTCAAGATCTTCGAGAGCACCTGCGGCGGCCGCGTGATCCTTTCGATTAACGAGATCGGCGGCCTTAAGCACGACATTGAGGACTCCGAGCTGGCGGGTATTGTCCAGACGCTCGACGCCATGCGTCCCGACTACGAGGCCCTGGTGCATACGTTTTTGGACGACAATAGCTGCGGCGAGCGCCTGCACGGCGTGGGCGTGATCAGCAAGAAAGACGCGCTGGAGCTTTCGATGGTCGGCCCGTTCGGCCGCGCCTCGGGCGTGGACTACGACGTGCGCATGTTTGGCGACGGTGCCTATGCGGATCTGGCCGCGTTTGAGCCCATCGTGGCGACCGACGGCGACTGCTATGCCCGCTGCCAGGTGCGTTGCGCCGAGGTCACGCAGGCCATGGACATCATTAAGGAGCTTGTGGGCAAGATTCCGCACGACGGTATCGGCGGGCGCACCAAGCTTACGCCGGCCGACGGCGCGCGCGGCGAGGTTGTGATTGAGCAGCCGCGCGGCGAGGCGTACTACTATGTGCGCGGCAACGGCACCAAGAACCTGGACCGTTTCCGCGTACGCACGCCGACGTCGCAAAACCTGGCGGGTCTGACACATGCGCTGCAGGGCGTGCTCCTTGCCAACGTGCCCATGATTATCCTGACCATCGACCCCTGCATTAGCTGCACGGAAAGGTAGGCGCGGCATGAGTTTACTGACATTTGCCAAGACGGCCTTGGGTTCTATGGTCAAGCAGCCGGTCACGGTTTGTTATCCGCAGGAGAAGCTGACGGCGCCCGAACGCTTGCGCGGGCATATCGTCAATGACATGGACGTGTGCATTTGCTGCGGCATGTGCGCGCGGCGTTGCCCGGCGGGCGCGCTCGCGGTCGATCGCAAGGGCGGAACGTGGTCGATCGACCCGTATGCCTGCGTGGTGTGCGGCGAGTGCATCGAGAGCTGCCCCAAGCACTGCCTGACTATGGACACCGCCCGCACTCCGGTTGCGGCGGACAAGACTCCCACGGTAGAAACCAAGCCGGAATAGCTTTGGTATAGAGCTGGAATAGAGCTGGAATAGGGGCCGGTGGGGCAAAATTGCCCCACCGGCCCCGCGCGCGAACGCGCGGTTGGGCCGCCACGAACAAAACTATGCCGGTTTACGGGGCTGGATAGCGAACTCCCAACCATACCGAAAATCGCAAAAACAAAACCGCAGGTAGATAGCCTGCATTTTTTCAAAAAATGAAGGTATGGATGAGGGCCCCGACTTTAGCCCCGTAATCCGGCATGGTTTTGAAATGGCGCCATATCCGTAACAGCCTTTGATTTCCCGTGGACGGAGGAAAACGGACCATTTTGGCCTTGCGAGGGCTGCCTCGTGACCCGTCTGCCACGAAATGGGCCCATCTACTACGTTTAGGCTGCTACCCTCAACCATGGTAAATAATGCGAAATAAAAACCGCAGGTAAAACGCCTGCGGTTTTTCATGAAACGCGGTTATGGTCGGGGGTGCTGGACTAAACGTAGTAGATGGGCCCATTTCGTGGCGGGCGCCGTCAGCCGATCTCCGCGGGCGGAAGAAAACGGATCATTTTGGTCCCGCGAGACTTGCGGAGGCGCTCGTGCAGGGCCGCCCGAACAAAACTATGCCGATTTACTACGATGAATCCGACATTCCCGACCATGACTGCATTTTTCTAAATATTGCAAGCGTTCTACCTGCGGTTTTGCAAGCGCGCATTTTACCGTGGTCGAAGGTGGGCGATTTATCGTAGTAAACCGGCATAGTTTTGAAATGGCATTAAATCGGTGGCTGCCATTTTGCTATGTGGGAGTGGTTGGCCGTTGGGAAATTACCCTCGCAAGTAGGTGATGGCGATCTGCGTGCGGTTGCGTAGGCCCATTTTGGCAAGGATCGAGCTGATGTGGTTGCGCACGGTGCCTTCGCCCATATAAGCGGTGGCAGCGATCTCCTTGTTGTCGAGGCCGCGGGCGATGAGCTCGGCGACTTCGAACTCGCGGTCGGTTAGGCTGGCGAAGGCCGCAGGCCGGCGAGGCGTGTCTACCTTGTTGCCCATCCCGTCAAAGTCAACATCCTCGATCGCCTTACCCTCGAGCACGCGCTTGCCATCCATGACCTGCGCCAACGCCGGCGGAATGGCGGCGACATCGGTTTTGATCAGGTAGCCGCGGGCGCCCAGCTTGAGTGCCGACACAATATACTCGTCATCCGAGAATGTCGTCAGAAACACCACGCGCGCCGCAGGGTCGCGCTCAAGGATTTCGCGCGCCGCCGAAAGCCCGTCGCGCCCCGGCATTTGAATGTCGAGCAGCGCGATATCGGGTACGTGCTCGGCATAGAGCGCCACCGCATCGTCGCCATTGGCGCCGGTACCCACCACCTCGATTTGCGGCTGGGCGCCCAGGATTATCTTGAGCGAATCGACCACCAAGCGGTCGTCGTCGACAACGATGAGCCTCATCGGTCCTCATCTCCTTGCTGTTTG
>CAJMSG010000013.1:0-21903 GCA_905216105.1 uncultured bacterium
ACCGCCTACACCGCCGTGGGCACAACGCGCGAGCGCGTGGTCGTGCAAAGTCTCTCCAAGGAGAACATCGATCAGCCGGTGCTGGTGAACGGCGATTTGCCCGAGAGTGCCGATGAGGTCGCGGTGACTTCGAAGTTCCTGAAGGCTTCGGGCAAAAAGCTCGGCGATACGGTGAGCTTTGCCGCCAACGATGCGAGCTCATCGAACCAAAGCGCCAAGGATCAGTTTGCCGATGGGGACTACACCATCACGGCCGAGGTCCTCGATCCCACTGATGTGAGCTCCGACTCGACGGTCAACGCCTTCCGTGCCGCCTCGGCCGCGGACTACAAGTTCTATGTGAGCGAGGATGCCGCGACATCTTCTTCCTACTCCGCGGTCCACGTGATCGTCGAGGGAGCCAAGAGCCTCAACTCCTATTCGGATGCCTACACGGCAAAGATCAATGAGGTCAAGGGCAATATCGAGAAGATCCGCGAGGAGCGTGAGAAGGCGCGCGCTCAGGAGCTGACGGTCGACACGCCGGCAAGCTTGGATGCGGCCGAGCGCCAGGCCGCCATGCTCTTTGGGATCGAGCAGGATAACATCAACCGCATGGCCGAGGGCAGTGAGGAGCGCGTCCAGGCTCAGGCCGAGTTGGACCAGCGCCGCGCCGCCGCCGACCAGCATTTTGCCGATGCCCGCGCCGAGCTTTCCGACCTGGGCGAATGCACCTGGTACATCCAGGACCGCGGTAACATCGCAAGCTACTCGAGCGTTGAGAGCGATAGTTCCTCAATCGAGGCCATCGCCACCGTATTCCCGTTCATCTTCTTTATCGTCGCCGTGCTCATCAGCCTTACCACCGCCACGCGTATGGTCGAGGAAGAGCGCACGCTCATTGGCCTGTACAAGGCGCTCGGCTATTCGCGCGGGCGTATCCTGTCCAAATACGTAGACTACGCACTGTGGGCGTGTCTGATCGGCGGCGTGCTCGGCAACATCATCGGATTTGTGGGCCTGCCGCTGTTCCTGTTTACGGTGTTCGACGACATGTACTCACTGCCCCAGATGCTGCTTTCGTACGACATCGTGTCCTCAATCGTTTCTGTGGCGCTGTTTGCTGTGGGCGTGGTGGGCGCCACGATTATCGCCTGCCGCCACGAGATGGCCGAGACGCCGGCTTCGCTCATGCGTCCCAAGGCGCCGCGTGCCGGCTCACGCATTCTGCTCGAGCGTATCGGATTTATCTGGCGCCGCATGGGCTTTTTGAACAAGGTGGCAGCGCGTAACCTGTTCCGTTATAAAAAACGTGCCTTTATGACCATCTTTGGCATCGCGGGCTGCACGGCGCTTGTAATTTGCGGCATGGGCATTCGTGATACGTCGGTCGCGCTGTCGCCCAAGCAGTACGGGCATATCACGCGCTATGACTTGCTGGCGGTCGCCAATCCCGACGATTTTTCGCAGACGTGCGCGGCATTGGATGAGCGCAGCGCGGCCAAGGATTCCGACGTGACCGTGACCTCGACCCTGCCGATTATGACCGACAACGTCACCTTTACATTTGGCGGCAAGAGCGAGACCGTGCAGCTGATCGTGATTCCCGACGACCGCACGGGTGACTTGGGCGATTACGTGCGCCTGGAGGATGAGTCCAAAGAACCGCTCGCCCTGCGTGACGGGGACGTGTATTTAAGCAAGAGCTCGCAGCTGGTGCTGGGGATTCAGCCGGGCGATACAGCACACGTCCAGGATTCGTCGCTCAATGTTGCCAAGGTCAAAGTCAGCGACATCTCGCTCAACTATCTGGGCAACACGCTTTACATGACGCAGAGTACCTATGAGCGCGCGTTCGGTCGAAGCGCACGCCTCAACGGCGTCTTTGTGCTGCTTAAGGGCTCGTCGGCCGACCAGATTGCGTTTAGCAAGAATCTTAAGAGTGACGGTTGGCTCACCATTTCGAGCACGGCCGAACATTGGCAGAACTACGAGGCGAACTTTGCGATTATCAATTCCGTCGTGGTGCTCGTGACCTTTATGGCGGCGTGCCTATCGTTTGTGGTGGTGTTTACGCTGTCCAACACGAATATCTCCGAACGCGAGCGCGAGCTGGCGACCATTAAGGTGTTGGGCTTCCGTCGCGGCGAGGTGCACCACTACGTCAACAAGGAGACGTTGATTCTCACGGCGATTGGCGCCGCTCTGGGCGTGCCGTTAGGCGGCTTGCTGGCCGAGAGCTTTACCTACATCCTGCAGATGCCATCGCTGTACTTTGACGTTGAGGTCGAGCCGCTGAGCTATGTGCTTGCCGTGGTGCTTTCCTTTGGCTTTACGTTTATCGTCAACCTCGCCACCAATCGTACCCTCAACAAGATCGACATGGTCGGCGCCCTCAAGAGTGCCGAGTAACCTGTCCTGGGATCCAAGTTCTAGCGAACTGCCGACACGCCCGCAGCAGCGTTTTTGCATAAACCGCTCCGCCAAATGCATACTTTGACGGGGCGGTTGCTTTTTGCCCACGGGTACCCCCGGGGGCGGCGTGCAAATTCCGGAGTATTCAGCATCTCGGAGCCCGCGGGCGCGGGAATGGGAGTGCAAAACCACGCCGAAAGCCTTGATTCTGAGCCCCCAGTGCCTCGAGGACCGATCGTTTTTTACAGGATGCGGCCCATAGTGCCTGCCTTTCGCCCAAAATCCAGTATGCAGGCATCCTCGGCTGCTGAATACTCCCAAAAATGCACGCCGCATCCTACCCTATGCACCCGTAGCTACTCTGCGGGCGCGTGGCCTGATAGTAAGTTGCGGTGGAATAGTTCCAGTTTTATGGCCCTGCTATGCCAAACAGGAACTATTCCACCGCAACATATTGAGAGGGCTCTTGGCTGTTGTGCGTACTGACATTTGTCATGAAATGGCAGGCCATTAGGGGTTGCTACTCGTAGTTGCGGTAGGGTTGGGGCAGATTCTAACTAGAAATGGTGGTCTCTACCGGTTGCTCTCGGCATACTCGGCTCATTCGATTACGGTCACCATATGAAAGGAACCACCATGGATCTTGCGATGGCGCAGCGTCTCGTCGATCGCCGCAAAGCTGCCGGGCTTTCTCAGGAGGCGCTTGCCGCCCAGCTGGGTGTGAGTCGTCAAGCTGTCAGTAAATGGGAGCGCAGCGAATCCTCGCCCGATACCGATAACCTTATTGCGCTCGCCGCGCTGTATGGCGTGTCGCTGGATGAGCTGTTGTATGGGGAAGCGGCTAGCGATGTCGACACCTCGGCCGACGATGACGTTGACGCCAATAATTCAGGCGAGTCTGAAGGCGCCGAGCCTTCTACCGAGCACGTGGATTCTGACGGCAAGCCACTTGTCGACATTTCTCTCGCACGCGGTATCCACGTTATTGATCCCAACAAAGGCGAAGAGGTCCATGTTGGCTGGGATGGTATCCATGTGGCTAACAAACGCAAGGGTGAAGAGGTCCATGTCGGGCCGGGCGGATTGCATATCGATACGCTAGAGGACGATGGACACAGCGTACATACCAATGCCGACGGCACCGTCACCGTCGACGGAGAGACCTTTTCGAGCTGGAAAGAGGCACACGACAAGCTCGACCATCATGGCAAGCATTTCCACACCAAGCTCGGTCGCGCATGGAACAAGTTTCCCTTTCCTGCACTTGTCGTCCTCGCCTATCTCGCGCTCGGCATCATCTGCGGCACGTGGGGCATGGGGCTCTTTCTGGTCTTTCTGATTCCCGTCTACTATGCGATGGGCGACTTCATCGACCGACGTCATCTATCTAAGCTAATCGGCAGCGTCTATCCAACAGCCGCCATTGCCTGGTTCCTCTATATGTGGCTTTGCTTGGCGCAGCCCCATCCCGCATGGGTCATCCTCATCACCATCCCAGTTGTCAAGGCACTCATGCGCTGGTGCCGAAAGCAATGGAAACGCCGCAAACAAGCCTAAGCCGCTCCAACCCGTCAGCAATGCTTGGCCAACGCCGCTCGCCCCTTCCAAGTTGCGGTGAAATACGGACTGTTGAGGACCTTGGAGCGTCTAACAGTCCCTATTTCACCGCAACTCACGAATGGGGCGGGCAATTCCAGCACGGGAACTGGCATTTAACTCACTGCATGCCAAGAAAAAGGCTCATCTACTACGACGAACTCGATGGGTCCGACCACACCCATCTTTTTCAAAAATCGGCAAGCTTTCTACCTGCGGTTTTACTTTCACCCTTTTCGGCATGATCGAAGGCATTCGAATCATCGTAGTAATTAGGCGCATTTTGTAGCAAACGGTTCATTCAAGCTCGAACTCGAAGACCGATGGTCCCCTCATCCACGGCTGCAAGCAAAAATACCAAATAGAATAAAAATCGAATGGCTAAGTCTGTTTGGCGAACGGAGACAATATGGGCGAGGTAACTGAAAGCGACTGGAAGCTGTTCAAGGAGCTGCTCCCAAAATGGCAAGAAAGCTATATGGAAATGCTCATCGGCCAATACATCGAGATACTAAACGGCGGCAGCGAAGCGTCTAGTAGATTTTGGGCGCTAGAAGAGCGCATCAATAGGGACAAGCTGTCCTCGGGAGTGCTAGCAAACGATATTCGCCGCAGCACCATGCATTATGAGATTGCCAACTTGCTTTCCGATAACGTGATCACGCTCGACGACCTAGACGGTTTTACCGAAGACATTAAGAGCTACGCACGACGCTGCGCCGGTCGGTAAGAACGCTGGGCGGCATGCGCACCCACCACCACCTTTTTGCATAAAATGACACGCTGAATGCATATTACGACGGGGCGGTTGCTTTTTGCCCACGGGTACCCCAGGGGGCGCCGTGCAAATTTCGGAGTATTCAGCATCCCGGAGCCCGCGGGCGTGGGAGCGGGCGCGCAAAACTGCGCCGATAGCCTTGATTCTGAGCCCCCGGTGCCTCGAGGACCGATCATTTTTTACAGGATGCGGCCCATAGTGCCTGCCTTTCGCCCAAAATACAGTATGCAGGTGCCTTCGGCTGCTGAATACTCCCAAAAATGCACGCCGCATCCCACCCTAGGCACCCGCAGCAAGAAGACGAATAGCCTCGGCCTCCGATGGGGGCGGTTCCAGCCGAGGCTATTCGCCGCCGAAGCTGATGCCCAGCGCTTTGGCCTCGCGCACCAGATCGCTCTGGGGGTCGACATACTTGAGCTTGCCGGCGACATCCTCGAGCGGCATGTGGCACATCTTGCCGTCGCGCAGGGCGATCATGTAGCCAAACTCGCCGCGCAGGCAGCCAAGCGCGGCCTCGACGCCGCACTGGGTCGCAAAGATGCGGTCCTGGGCGTCGGGCTGGCCGCCGCGCTGCGTGTGGCCGGGGATGGCAACGCGGGTCTCGCGACCGGTCTTGGCCTCGATCTCCTTGGCGATGTCGTAGACGATCGATGGGCTCGTACGCTCGGCGAGCTTCTTCTTGTACTCCTTCTTGGACAGCGCCGCGTCCTCCTTAGAGATGGCGCCCTCGGCGACGGCCACGATGGTAAAGCGGCTGCCGGTCTCCATGCGATGCTCGATGGTCTTGATGACCTGGTCCATGTCGTAGGGGATCTCGGGAATCAGGATGACGTCCGCACCGCCCGCGACACCGGCGTACAGCGGGATCCAGCCAACCTTGTGGCCCATGATCTCGATAACGAACACGCGGCCGTGACTCGAGGCGGTGGTGTGGATGTCGTCGATGCACTTGGTGGCGACGTCGATGGCGCTCGTAAAGCCAAACGTCATCTCGGTGCCCCAGGTGTCGTTATCGATGGTCTTGGGCAGGGCGATAACGTTGAGGCCCTCTTCGCGCAGGCGGTTGGCGGTCTTGGTGGAGCCGTTGCCACCCAGCATAAACAGGCAGTCGAGCTGCAGCTTATGATAGGTGTGGACCATCGCGGGCACCTTCTCGACGCCGTCGGCCTCGGGAGTGTCCAGACGCTTGAACGGCGTGCGGCTCGTGCCCAAAATGGTGCCGCCGCGGGTGAGGATGCCGCTAAAATCGGCGGGCGTCATGACACGGAACCTGCTGTAGATAAGGCCCTGGTATCCGTCCTCAAAACCGTAGATCTCGATAGGTTCTTCGCTATTGGTCATGAGCGTTTTGACGATGCCGCGCATGGTGGCGTTGAGCGCCTGGCAGTCGCCGCCACTAGTAAGAAGACCGATCCTAAGCATGGTGAATCCTTCCGGGCAAGTTATAACATGCGCATAAGTTTACCCCCGTACACTGTTGATACGGGGGTAAAACGTGTTAGCTCAAATGTATAGAAATGTAAGCAACGTAGAAATGTAAGCAACGTCAGGCGAGCGTAAGGACGACGGCGTCAGCTCCTTACAGCGCGAAGGCGTCGACGTCGCCCCAGTGGTGGCGCAGCGTAATGGCGGCGGCGGGTTCGGTATTGTCAAAGACGACCGACCACTGCGTGTTGCTGGTGATGTCTTCCGGATTGGGCTCTTGCGCCGCAGCGCGTAGGGCTTTCCAAGCGACTGCCTCGTCTTGGGCACCGACATGGGCGTCAAGGACATTGGCGATGGCGACGGCGCGCTCCCTACCGTGGCCCAGCTCGCCGTTCTTTTGGTTGGGGAGCACCTCGTCCTCGTAGCAGGCGTAGAAGTTCGTAACCTGGCGCACGGGGGTCGCCTTGCATGCGCGGTCGGGGTCGCGCGGGTCCCACTCCACCACGCGCGCGTCGCCGGCAGCGTCGTTGATAAAGAAGTGGTAATCGCGTCCGCCCATGGCGTGCATGTCGTAGGCAGAAAGCAGGTCTACGGCCTCCTGCGTGGTGGCGGCACGGTCGAGCACCAGACGGATGGCGAGCGAGGTATTGATGACGGGGCGTTGCGTGTCCTGGTCGCAGGGCTTGGAATCCAGGGTGAGCACGGCAATGGACACGCCGCATTCGTTAACACCGTCGAGCTGGGCAAACGGGCCCATGAGTGCGGCGGCACGTCCGGCGACGGAGTCAAGCGGAGTGTTATCGCCCAGGTTGTTAAGGGCGGCAAACCCGATGGAGGCATAGCTGCCGCGCGGGTGATTGCGCACCAGCAGCGCCGAGGTGTCGTCCTTAAAGTCGTAATTGCGACCGGTGCGCACGCGGCCTTCGGCATCTACGGCGACAAAAGCGCTGCAGGCAAACTGGGGCGCCTGGACATGTGCCGGCACACCGGGCAGCACCTGCGCCACCACGGCATCGATATAGGCCTGGTCGTCGCGCACGCCAGCGGCGATGATGCGGTCGAGGTCGTAGTCGTAAGCGATGTTGATCGCGTACAGGTCATAGCCATCCTCGTAGCCGGTCAAGCGTTTGAGCGACGCGACGGACTTGATTTGCTTGCGGTAAACGATGCCGGCGGCAGCGGCAAGGCCGACGGCGACTCCCGCGGCACCGCAGGCGATGGCAATGTTACGTGGCTTCATGACGGCTCCTCTCGTCCTGTTAGCGTAATTGTCGCAAAAGGAGCGCGGGCATGATGGCTCAACTTGGTGAGCGGCGCGGGATTAAACATGGAATGAAAGGCGCGGCGCTGGCGCGGCGGGGTATGCTGGAGGGGACCATCAACCCAGCGAAAGGGGAGAGCATGACGGATCAGGAAACGCCCGAGCGCGCGCATGTGACGGCCGATGATATTGAGGCCGCCAACGACCTTATCGACTTTATCGAGGCATGCCCCAGCATGTTCCATACGGCGGCGACCATTATGGCCGAGCTCGATGAGGCGGGCTTTACCTACCTGCCCGAGAATGCGGCGTGGGACATCGAGCCGGGCGGGCGTTATTACACGCAGCGCAACACCTCGAGCGTTATCGCCTTTAAGGTGGGCGAGGACCTGGCCGCGACGTGGGGCGAGGACGGCGTTGCCGGTGACTATCATTTTCAGCTCACGGCGTCGCACAGCGATTCGCCGACGTTTAAGGTCAAGGCCGTGCCCGAGCTTGACGGCGCGGGCGAAACGCTGCGCCTGAACACCGAGGCCTACGGCGGCATGATCGACTACACCTGGTTCGATCGCCCGCTGGCGCTCGCGGGCCGCGTGCTGGTGCGCGAGGGCGACCGTATTGAGAGCCGTCTGCTTGCCACCGAGCGCGAGGTCGCTATTATCCCGAGCCTTGCCATCCACATGAACCGCGGCGTTAACGAGGGCTTTGCGCCCAACCGCGCCGTCGACCTTTGCCCGCTCATCAGCGCCGGCGAGCTTAAGCAGGGCGACTTTGATGCTCTGATCGCCGACGAGCTGGACGTTGAGCCCGAGCAAATCTTGGGTCGCGACCTGTTCCTGGTCAATCGTCAGGATGCGCGCATTTGGGGCTGGGCCGACGAGTTTATCTCGACGCCCAAGCTTGATGACCTGGCCTGCGCCTACACCTCGCTGCAGGCATTTTTGGGTGCCGAGAACGCGCGCGACGTCTCGGTCTTCTGCTGCTTCGATAACGAGGAGGTTGGTTCCGAGACCAAGCAGGGCGCCATGTCGACGTTCTTGGCCGACGCGCTGCGCCGCATCAACGGATCGCTGGGCTTTGACGACGAGTCGTATCATCGCGCCCTTGCCGCATCGATGCTCGTGAGCTGCGACAACGCGCATGCCGTGCACCCCAACCACGCCGAGAAGTGCGATGCGCGCAACCAGGTTGTGCTCAACGGCGGCATCGTCATCAAGGAAGCCGCCAACCAGCACTACTGCACCGATGCCTTTAGCCGCGCGGTGTTCCAGGCTATCTGCGATGACGCCGATGTGCCCACGCAGGCCTTCGCCAACAAGAGCGATATGGCCGGCGGCTCCACGCTCGGTAACCTGTCGAACATGCAGGCGAGCATGCACGCCGTGGACGCGGGCCTGCCGCAGCTGGCCATGCACTCAAGTTACGAGACCGGCGGCGTACGCGACGTGATGTACGCCATCCGCGCTCTCACCGCGTTCTACGAGCGAAACCTAACCATCAACGGCGCCGAAAGCGTAGAGCTCTAAAATCGACCAAAATGGGATGACAATTTTGGCAGGTTTTATCTGGGCAAATGCCACAACGCCAACGGCAAGACGGAACTGCTAAGGCTTGCAGATAAAGCTGGCGCCAGCGAAACGTCGCAGGTAGAGCAAAAGTCAGCGAGAGCCCGCCAGGGCGAGCAAGGTGACGTGAAAGAGGAGGGCATAGGCCTTTTGGCCATGCCCGACGATTGAACGTCAGATTGCCGCTCTGGCGGGCTCGCAGCGTCGAGTGGTTCCGGCGTTTGTTAAAACGCCGGAACAGATCCCCTAATGTTCGATCCAGCAGCGAAGCGTCTCGCCGGCCTGCAGGTGACGCAGGTTCTCCGCGGCGATGTCGACGACGTTGTTGAGCGTGGCGGCCAGGTGGAACCAGCCCGAGATATGCGGCGTAATGAGCATGTTAGGCGCATCCCACAGGGGGCTTGTCGCAGGCAGCGGCTCGGGATCGGTGACGTCGACCGCGGCGCCGGCGAGATGTCCCGACTCAAGAGCGGCAACCAGATCGTCGGCAACAACAAGGTCGCCGCGGCCGCCGTTGGCAAAGAGGGCGCCCGGCCTCATCGCGGCGAAGAACTCGGCGTTCGCCAGACCGCGGGTCTCGGGCGTACTGGGCATAAAGGATGCGACGATGTCAGCCTCCGCCAGGCGCTCAGACAGGGCGTCCATGCCGTCCATGTCCTCAAACACAATGGGGTAGACGAGCGGATGGCGCTTGATGCCGCGGACGTGTGCGCCCATGCTGCGGCAGAGCGTGGCGAAGTGGCCGCCGATATCGCCCGCGCCCAGCACCAGCACATTGGCGTTTTTGAACGAGGTGACCGGGCCCAAGTCCTCCCAGCGATGCTCGCGCTGCAGGTCCTGGTAGCCGGGCAGGCGCTTCATCATAGACAGCACCATGGCAAACATGTGCTCGCTTACGGCCTGGCCGTAGGCGCCTACCGAGCAAGACAGTTTGGCGTCGGCCGGCACGGTGCCGGCGGCCAAGTAATCGTCATAGCCGGCAGTCTGCAATTGCAACAGCTGGAGATGTTCGCATGCCGTGAGCATGTCAGGGCCGATGTTGCCCAAGATCACGTCGGCATCGGCGACCTGCTCGCGCGTGGCGGCGTCGGAGCTCGTGTAGATAAAGTCCTCGCCCGGAGCGCTCGACTCAAGAATTGCGCGATGGCGGTCATTGACGGGCAGCAAAACCAGGATGTTCACAAGCAGTCCTCTCCGCTCGACCTGCCAAAAAGGGACAGGTTTATTTTGGCACGTTTTATCAGGCAAAACATTCAAATAAAACGCCGGGCTTCGCGATGGTAAACATATCCATCGCGAAGCCCGGCGCATCCACGGCTACCAGCTCAGCAGCTCGTAACCGTCCTCGGTCACCACAAGCTGTACCTCGCATTGGGCCGAGTCGCTGCCGTCCTTGGTGCGCACGCACCAGCCATCGCCCTTGCTGATCTTGATGTCGGGCGCTCCGGCATTGACCATGGGCTCGATGGTAAAGACCATGCCCGGAGCCATGATGGTGTCCACATCGGGTGCCTCGGTGGTAAAGCCCACAAACGGGTCCTCGTGGAACTCCTTACCGATGCCGTGTCCGCCGTACTCGCGCACCACGCTAAAGCCGGCGTCCTCGACCGTCTTTTGCACGGCCTCGGCCATCACGGACAGTGGCAGCCATGGCTTGACGGCTGCCAGACCCGCCTCCACGCTGGCGCGGGTGACGTCGACCAGGCGCTGGCGCTCGGCCGAGACCTCGCCGATGCAGAACATGCGGCTCGAGTCGCTAAAGTAGCCGTCTAGGATCGTGGAGCAGTCCACGTTGATGATGTCGCCCTCGTGCAGCACGTCCGTATCACAGGGAATGCCGTGGCAGACGACGTCGTTGATCGAGGTGCACGCGCTCTTTGGGTAGCCCTCGTAGTGGAGGTCGGCCGGTGTGCCACCGTGCTCGACGGTGTAGTCGTAGATCATCTGGTCGATCTGGTTGGTGGTCATGCCCGCGGCGATGTGCTCGCCTACGTAGTCGAGCACGCCCACATTGATGGCGGCCGAGCGTTTGATGCCCTCGATGTCGGCGGGCGTCTTGTAGAGCGTGCGGGGCAGAACCTCCCAGCCCTCCTCCCACAGGCGCTCGAGGCGCTCGTCGAAGGCGCTGTGACATTTCTTATATTTTTTGCCGCTGCCGCACCAGCAGGCGTCGTTGCGGCCGGGTACGGGTCCGTTGTCATACATGGCTAACTTCCTTTCATCCGCAGCTAGTATAGCCCACCCACGCGTCCATAAAAGTTGCGGTGATATAGTTCCGATTTAAGCGGTTTAACAGCATAAACAGGAACTATATCACCGCAACTGATGGAGCGGGATGGCGGGCACTAGCTGCTGCGTGGTTTTGCTAGTAGCTCACCTGGCAGGGAATGCCGAGGGCTTGGACGCGCGCGGCAATGGCGTCGAGCACCTCGGGCGCTGCCTTGGCAAGGCCGGCGACCGGCGTCTCGCGCGCCACCGTGTAAATGGTCGCCTCCTGCGGACGAATGCGCTCGAGCGCCGCGAGCCAAGGGCCGACGTACTCCTCGCCAGTGTTATCGAGAGGCTTGCCCTGATACTCGCCGGTCAAAAAGATTGTCTGGATAATGACATGACCGTCAAAGCTCGCGAACGTCTCGATCTGGTGCTCGACGTCGTAGGGGCCAACAGGCTGGTCGAGCAGCTGGATAAACGCCGGGTCGACGGTATCGAGCTTGAGGATGTTGTCGTCGACCATCATGAGCGCATCGTGTACCTGGGGACGGTCGGCGCGCGTGCCGTTGGAGAGCACGGCGATCTTGGAGTTTGGGGCAAACTCGTCGCGCAGCGCGACAGCGCCGGCGATGGCCTGCGGAAACTCCGGTGCGGCGGTGGGCTCGCCGTTGCCGGCAAACGTGATTACATCGGGGAGCTCGCCCTCGGCTGCCATCTCGCGCAGCTTTGCCTCGAGCGCGTCGAGTACCACGGCAGCTGTGTTGTACGGCTCGTGGCAGGGGCGCTCGGCGTTGAGGCCGTTTTCGCAGTAAATGCAGTCGAACGTGCAGATTTTGCCGCTGGCCGGCATCATATTGACGCCGAGCGAGAGACCAAGGCGACGGCTGCGAACGGGCCCAAAGATGGGGCTGGCATTCAAAAACGTAGACATAGGCATATGCTCCTCAAGACAATTGTGCCTAAGCATAGCATCGGCTCCAAAGCAAGGTGCGGGCTCTTGCTTTACAAGTTTCGTTTTTTCACGTCGCTCGTTATGCCGTGCCATGAAAAGCCTCGGGTCGGGTACAGTTAATCTGTTAACAAGGCGTAAGGCAATGCGGGTCCATCCAACCGTACTGACGTGCAGCTGGATGGGCATTGATGACGGGGGCACAACATGGATTTTACGGTCGAGAACGCGGGCACCACGATTGCCTGTCGCGAATATGCCGGCCCGGATGTATCGCCTGATGCTCCCGCCTTGGTGTGCGTGCACGGTGCGTGCGTCGACGGCGTCTTTTTTGACGCCATCGCCCGCGAGCTCGCCTGCGACTATCGCGTCATTGCCTACGACCGCCGCGGTTGCGGCGAGAGCGGCGACGCTGCAGACGGACGCTACGACCTCGCCGCCCAAGCCGCCGACCTGCAAGCTGTTATCGAGCATATTGGCGCTCCGGCAAACGTGCTCGCGCACAGTGCCGGTACGTTGGTGGCCCTGGAGCTTCTCCGTGCAAACCCCGCCATAATCTCGCGTGCGATTCTGCATGAACCCGCCGTGACGGATGAGGGCGCCGGCCTGGGCGCGGCCCCGGTTTTGCTCGAGATGATCGCCGCAGGAAAGGTCTCCAGGGCATTACGGGCCTTCTTGGGCGCCATCGGCGATTCGGACCCTGAGGCCCCCAAGTTAACCGAGGCAGAAGCCAAGCATGCCCTGCGCAACGGCCGCAGTTTCATGGCGAACGAATATGGGATTACTATGACCTGCGTTCCCGATTGGGATAGTGTTCGTGCGTCAAAAACGGTGGCCGCCGTGCTCCTGGGTGAGCTCTCGATTGACACGCCTCGCGAGGCGGGCACAAGGGTGGCGGCTGAGCTTTTGGACTGTCCACTCGTAATGGTTCCCGGCGCGCACAATGGCCTGCGCGATCGCCCGGCAGCGGCTGCTCAGACTGTCCGTGGCATCTTGGGGCTCTAGCGGCTGCAAAAAACAAAACAGGCTTCACCCGCAAACGTTTCGGCTGTGTTAACAAATGCGCTCAAAACCTCACGTTTGCGGCTCCAATTGCGCCGTCTGCCAACTCATAAAAATGTAACAGCATTCACGTGCTTACCTGCATCGACAAGGTGCTACTCTGGTACCGTTTGGAACCCACCGCTACCATGCGAACCTATCGAAAGGGCCCCATATGCTCAATAATCACGAGGTCAATCTAACCGGCGAGGAGGCTGCCGCCGAGGTCGCCCGCGTCGCGAAGACCTACCCCGTGGTGCGTTTGCTGTCGGCCGATCAGATTAAGAGCGAGCCTAACTGCTTGCTCGCCGGCGATCGCTGCCCTTGTCTGCGTCAGTCGAGTCTTGAGGCCTTGGCAGGTTCCGATGATGTATCGGAGCAACTGCTCAACGATGGTGTTGAGTACCGCGCCCGTCTGCGCCCTCTAAAGGTCGAGGGCAAGCCTCATGTCCTGCTGATGGTGCGTCCGATCGATGAGCAAGAGGCTGCAGAAGAGGACCTTGTCTACACCGACGTGCTGACGAGTGTGCACAATCGCCGGTATTACGAGGAAAAGCTCCGAAGCGCCCGTATGAATGCCGGCGTTGCGATGATCGACCTTGATGATTTTAGGGTCTTCAACGATACGTGTGGCCGTCATGCCGGCGACCTTGCGCTCGGTGCTGTGGCGACGGCCATACGCAGCGGTATTCGTTCGACTGACGAGCTTGTGCGCTATGGCTGCGACAAGTTTGTGGCCGTTATGCCTGATATTCCCTCCGATGACTTCGCCCGTCGCCTGCGTCAGGTATCCGATGCCGTTCATTCCACAATTATTCCGGGCCATGAGTACGTGAGCTTGACGGCATGTGTTGGTGGCGTTCGCATTCATGGCGAGACGGTCGATGAGGGCGTTGGCCGCGCTGTCCAGTTATTGAGCCGCGCTAAGGCAAAAGCCGGTACGGTCGTGACCGATGCCGATTCCATCGAGGCCTTCCAAAGCGAAAAGCCTTTGGTGCTTATTGTCGATGACTCCGAGATGAACCGAGTCATTCTCAACGAGATGCTCAAGGACGAGTATTGCATCCTCGAGGCCGATAACGGTCGTGCGGCGCTCGACATGGTCGACCGCTATGGCGATGAGTTGTCGCTCGTGCTGCTGGATATTGTCATGCCGGGCGTAAGCGGCTTTGAGGTGCTGGCCGGTCTGTCGCGCCGATCGGGCATCGACAATCTGCCTGTCATCATGATTTCGAGCGAAGATTCCGATGATATGGTTCTGCGCGCGTACGAGCTGGGCGCCTCGGACTATATCAACCGCCCGTTTGACTCCCGTGTCGTGCGCCGCCGTGTAAGCAACACCATCCGCCTATACGCCAAGCAGCGCCGCCTGACGAACCTGCTGTCCCAGCAGTACAACGAGCGCGTCAAGAACAGTCGCATGCTCATCGACATCATGGCCGGCGTCATGGAGCTTCGCAACGGTGAGAGCGGCAGGCACGTTACGAACATCGAGAAGCTGACCGAGCTGCTGCTTGGCTGTCTGGTCCAGCGTAGCGGCACGATCTCCCTCGACAATGAGGAACGCTCCACGATCGCCCTGGCTTCGGCGCTGCACGATATCGGCAAGATGTCGATTGACGATGCGATTCTCAACAAGCCCGGACGCCTTACGCCCGAGGAGTTCGAGATTATGAAGACGCATACTACGATCGGCGCCGACATGCTGCGTGAGCTGGGTAGCCATCACGCCGGCAATGCGCTTATGGAATATGCGTACCAGATTGCGCGTTGGCATCACGAGCGCTGGGACGGCAAGGGTTATCCCGATGGCCTTAGGGGCGACGAAATTCCCATTGCCGCGCAGGTGGTTTCGGTGGCCGACGTGTACGATGCGCTGACGAGCGTGCGCGTGTACAAGGACGCTATTCCGCACGAGGAGGCGATCCAGATGATCCTGGATGGTAAGTGCGGCACCTTTAACCCGCTGCTGCTCGATTGCCTGCTCGAGGTGCAAGACCAAATTGCCGAGACGTTGGCACGCCCCGCCGATGTCGTCGCGTTTCCTACGATTTAGTTTGACCAAAGGAGTTTTTAATCCATGATTTCCATGCGTGAGGCGTATGAGAAGATCGGCGCTAATTATGATGACGCGTGTGCTCGGCTGATGGGCGGGGAAATGCTTGCCCGCTTTGCCCTCAAGTTTTTAGATGACGAGAGCATGGACAAGCTGGAGGCTGCCATGGCGGCGGGAGACGCCGAGGAAGCGTTTATGGCAGCGCACACACTCAAGGGCGTGAGCCAGAACCTGGGATTCGATAATCTGTACGAGCCGGCGGTCGTGGTGACCGAGGCGCTGCGCGGCGCCGATGCCGTTGACGGCGCTCGCGAGGGAATGCATGCGCTGCAGCAGCAATATGCGGCTACGATGTCGGCCCTGCGCGAGGTGGCTGAATAAGAGCTTGCGAGCCTTGATGACTATGAGAGTGGATAATCTCCCGTTTTAGGCCCGGTGGTGGCCTCGAAGTGGGAGATTATCCACTCTCGTTCGATACGTGTCCAAAAATCCACTCTCACCCCTTCTGATTAGTGAATGGGCTATGCGCACTGGCGGGGCTTTCCGCATGCAATCAATATCGTTGTTCGATAAACTGTTCGAATAACGATAGAGTCGATGAGGGTGAGTGTATGTCTAACAGCGTTCAGCGTATGGCCAAAGCGGGCGAAAATATCAGGAAGCTTGGCTTTTGCATGGCAGCCGTTTTTGCAGGGATGCTCGTCGCTTTTGCCGCGTTGGTTGTTTACGTGATCTGGTATGCGGTTGCAAACGTTGTTTCTGTCGATTCTTTCGGTGTCGTGACGCTTCTCGATGGCGGGAGCATCGTTATCCCAAGCGGGCTGTGCCTGGCACTCGTCGTGGGTGTTTCGCTTGTCGTTTTGTGCGGAATCAGCCATAACATCTCTCGGGGCGTCTCGCCCTTTACCAAGGCGCATGTGCGGCTTATCCGTGTTCTCGCGCTTGCCTTTGCTGTTAACGCCGCGGTTTCGCTTGTTGGTGCCTATGGATCGGTCAATCTCACCATTGGCGGACTGGAGCTTTACATTGTGCCTCATTCCTTCGTTATTGAGATTTGCCAAGGCGCTACCTTTGATGCGGGGTCGTTTATCGGCGCAGTTGTCTGTTTGTTTATCTCGGCGATCTGGAGTTATGCCTCGCTGCTCCAAGAGCAGTCTGACGAGCTTGTGTAGGAGGAAACATGAGCTATCTCATCATCGAGCTTGAGACGCAGCTGCTTAAGACCGGAAAGACCAGCGCTGATCTGATTCGGGCGACGGGGCATACTCCGGCTAATATTTCAAAGCTTAGAAACGGAAAGATAAAAGCTATTCGCCTAAAGACGCTTCTCGATATCTGTGATGAGCTTGATTGTCAACCGGGAGATATTATTCAGCGCGTGAGCGAGAAAGAGCTTGAGGAGCTTATTGTCGAGCGTGCAAAAAACGTTGTGAGGCAGATGCGGGACGGCGGAGGCAATGAGGCGTCGCTTCCGACATCAGTCTTTGCTGTCGATTTGAGCGACGAGTAGCTTAGGGCGAACAACTAAAACGAAATATCAGCGTGAAGGGACCCGTGTCTAACACGGGTTCTTTCTTTTAGATTATCTTGACAAATATGAGTTATCGAAAAACAATAACAACTATGGAAAACGATAAAGTAAAGAAGGAACGATATGAGCGGTTTTGCTATCAAGCGGAACGGGAGGCCAATGAACGTATCAACGATAAGGCTATCAAGGGTGTCAAAGCGCTATGGGCGGCGCCGCGTTTTGCATGACGTTTCCTTCGAGGTACATCAGTCTGAGCTCTGCGCCCTTGTTGGTGCAAACGGGGCGGGCAAAAGCACGCTTATTAAAATCGTATTGGGCCTCTGTGAGCCATCGTCGGGGAGCGTGGAGCTCTTTGGAGGCAAGTCGAAAAAAGAGCTGAGCCTGATGCGGACGCGTGTCGGCTATGTGCCAGATTCCTGCGGAGCATACCAATCCCTCAGTGCGGCTGAGAATCTTCGGATCCGATGTGCGGAATGGGGGCTCGATGAGAAACGTGAGGTTCCTCGCGTCTTGGGCCTAGTCGGGCTGGACGTCGATGAGAAAAAGAGCGTGAGCAGTTTTTCTCTGGGAATGAAACGGCGACTGGATATAGCTACGGCTTTATTGGGCGACACCGACGTACTAATTTTCGATGAGCCGGCAAATGGATTGGATCCGTTGGGCATCGAGAGTATATGGGCCCTTATCGGTCGATTGAATCGGGAGCAGGGCAAAACCATGCTTATCTCTAGCCACGACTTGGATGAGCTGGCATCGGTTGCAACAAGCTGCCTGTTTCTTCATGACGGTGAACTGCTAAAAAAGGAATCGATGGACGTCATAAGGGATGAGGCGCCATCCCTAAAAGAGTATTACAGGCGCTTGATGAAGGCGGTCTCGCTATGAAGCGGGCGATCCATCCCATAAAGGCAGATATGATGCGTTTGCACAGGATATTTCCGGCGAAGTTTGGTCTTGCGCTTATGCTGGCGTTCGGCCTTCTCTTCGGCATCTTTCTAAAAAACGGAACAACGTTGCTCGCCTTTGGCTATGGCGTTTGTGGGGAGGATATTGGTTTCCTCTGGAATGCAATCGATCCTTCTGCGCCTGATGAGTCC
Source organism: uncultured bacterium (assembly GCA_905216105.1). GTDB lineage: Bacteria > Actinomycetota > Coriobacteriia > Coriobacteriales > Coriobacteriaceae > Collinsella. The sequence continues at coordinate 17,905 of CAJMSG010000013.1, forward strand.
CTTGCGCGCAGCGCTTTTGCCGGTACATCCCTGTTCGTTCCACTCATCGTTTGTTTGGTGCTTTTACAGGAGCATGGCTATAAAGAGGGGCACCGAATTTCTTCGGCAAGAGGTCTCAACCGCTTTTATGGGGCTCTAGCCCATGCATTTTCGTCTGCTTTAATAATTGGCGCAGCGTATAGCGCGCTTTGCCTTCTTCTTTTTGCAATAGCCATAATACGTGGAGGGCATAACTACTCGCACAACATACTAACTGTATTTTTGCCTGCAATGATAGTCAACGCCGTATTGGTGATATCGGTTGCGCTGGAGACGGTGACCATCTATCGGATAACGGGCAGCGCTGTATTGAGTGGGGCCGTGGTGATAGTCGGATTTGTCATGAGCTTGACGCTCTACGGAGCCTTCCTTCAGGCACCTATACCATCCTTGCGATGGATCTTCTTCCTTCCGGGGCCGTACCTTGGAGTCGGATGTGCCCTTGGGTATAGCGATATGGGGCAGCTGACGCTTCTGGGATATGGCGTGGCAGCCAGCTGTCTATCGGTATTGATTTACGCTCTCTTGAGCTTTCGCGCTGGGGGTGTGCTCAATGGCTCGTCAGATTAAAAGACTTCTCCAGTCAGAATTGAAGCATGTGAGCAAATGGGCGTACGCCTTAATCCTGGTAATTTATGCGTACATGGTGATATTGCAGCTTAATTCTTTCCCGATGTGGTTCTGTAGCCTCCGTGAGAACAGTTTCTTGGGTTTTTTCCCAGACCCGACGCTTCGGCTATCGGCGGAGGATGTCCTTCTATTTGGCAATGCAGAGGTTTTTCGCGGTCTGCTGTTCAACGTAGCCCCGTTGGCCCATGCATTGTTCTTTCCGTTCATCGCGGCTTGCATTGTGCCGCGCTTTGTCAGTTCGGGCTTTGTCGAGGAACCGTGGGGGTTGTCGGAGGCTCGGGGAGGGAAGCGTGTGTGCGCTATCGTTGCGCGAGTGGTGCTGTCTTCTTTTGCCCTTTTGGGCGCGTTTATCCTGTCGAGTGTCGTTTTGTACTGTCTTAACTGCGTAATCGTTTTGGATGCTCGGCAGTATTTCAACCTGAATATTTTTTGCTATCGACTTCTTCTGGCGAGTGTCGTCTGCCTTGCATACGTGGTCTCTTGCGTGATCGCTGTTTCCTATTTTGGGTCCGGCTTCGGTCCGATTGGCATGCTGTTGCTTGTCAATGTTGTAGCGATCTACATACAGCTCGGGGCCAATTCCATGCTTCCGCTTCCAGCCTCGATGCTCATGTGGATTTGTGGCGTGACCCCGTTGGGGAATGGTCAATGCATCTCGATTTTAATTGACTGCCTAATCAACGTAGCAAGCGTTTTTACCATTTGCTTTACCGTAGACCGATTGCGGTCGAGATTTCTTTGATTGTTTGTGAGGGATAATCATACCGAGCATACCAAATACAGGGGGGGGCGGGCACCGTGGCTGGTGTCCGCCCCCCCCGCTGGCTTAGGAGGCTTTAACTTGTGTGGCTTGCGAGCTAGCGTGCCTGCTTAACCTTTGCTGCTGCCTCGACAAACGACTTCCACAGGTTAAAGTCGGTCTCGAGTGTCTGCCAGGTGTACTCGGGATGCCATTGCACGCCCAAGCAGAACGGCTGGCCCTCGACCTCGATGCACTCGGGAACGCCATCGGTTGCCTTGGCGACCAAGCGCGTATGCTTGCCCAGGCGATCGACGCAGCAATGATGCGCCGAGTTGGTCTGGATGAGCCTGTGCCCGCCGAGTGCGCGTTCCAGCAGCGAACCCGGTACGACCTCGACGGGGTGCACGGGATCGTTGAGCACGTGGGTATGACGCCACTGGGTGCGACCTTCGCGCGCACCCAGGCTCGGCACGTCCATGCACAGAGTGCCACCGGTGGCGACGTTGAGCAACTGCGTGCCGCGGCAGGTGGTAAAGAGCGGTTTTTTGGCACGGAGCACCTCGTTGACCAGCTTGAACTCAAAGCGATCGCGAATCTCGCAGCAGAGCGTAGGGTCGTAAGGGCGCTCGTCGCCCCAGCGCTTGGGGTTAACATCCGGTCCGCCGGGGATGGCGATGCCGTCGGCGATATCGACGTAATGGCGGATGACTTCGATGTCCTCGGTGATGGACATCTGCAGCGGCAGGCCGCCGGCGGCAAGGATGGCATCGACAAAGACGCTGGCGATCTCCTCGTTGGGGGAGAGCGTCTCGCTCAAAAACGGCTTCGCTTCTTCCCAGCGCGGCGCGACGAGGATAAGCGGGCGGTCGGCAGGGGCGACGTCGACATGCGGGGTATAGGACGATGAAGTGCGAGTTCCGATCATAGGTGTAACTTTCGAGTTTGGATGGTCATGGCAAGCGGGCGAGCGCGCGGCTGATTAGTGGCCCTTGATGGAGTTGAGGAAGTCCTGGGCGCGCTTGGTCTGGGGATGGTCGAAGAACTCGTCGGGCGTGCCGGTCTCCACGATCTGGCCATCGGCCATAAACACGACGCGGTCGGCCACGCGGCGGGCAAAGTTCATCTCGTGCGTGATGACGATCATCGTCATGCCCTGCTGCGCCAGACGAACCATGACCTCGAGCACCTCGTTGATCATCTCAGGATCCAGCGCGCTCGTGGGCTCGTCAAAGAGCATGGCCTTGGGCTGCATGGCGAGCGAGCGGGCGATGGCCACGCGCTGCTGCTGGCCGCCCGAAAGCTGAGCGGGCACCTTGTCGGCCTGCTCGGCCACGCCCACGCGGCTCAACAGGTCCATGGCGCGCTCGCGAGCCTCCTCTTTAGGTACGCCCAGAACGTCAACCGGACCAAGCATGACGTTCTGCAGCACCGTCATGTGCGCAAACAGGTTGAACTGCTGGAATACCATGCCCAGCTCGGCGCGCATGCGGGCAAGGTCTTTGCCTTCCTGTGGCAGGGGCTGGCCCTCGATGAGGATCTCGCCCGAGTCGATGGTTTCCAGGCGATTGATGGTGCGGCACATGGTCGACTTGCCCGAGCCCGAGGGGCCGATCACCACGACGACTTCGCCGCGGTCGACCGAGAGATTGATGTCGTTGAGAACGTGCAGGTCGCCGTAGTGCTTATCGACGTGCCTGAGCTCGATCAGCGGCTGGTTGCCGGTGGAAGAGGTGCTCTGTGCCATGGTGCTCGGCTCCTTATGACTCGAAATGGTAAAAGCGTTAGCGGATGATCGTCGCGCCGGTCTTGTGCGAAACGTAGACAGCGGCCTTGTTGATCGCGACGTTGATGAGGATGTAGATGACCGCGATAACCAGGTAGACCGACACGAGGGCGTCGTAGTTGGTAATGAGCACGCGGGCATTTTGCATGAGGTCGGGGTAGCTCACCACGTAGGCGACGGTGGTGTCTTTGACTACGACCACGAGCTGTGAAATCAACGACGGAATGATAAACCGAATCGCCTGGGGCAGCACGATTTTAAAGGTGATTTTGGCCTTGGAGAGGCCGAGTGCCTGGGCTGCCTCGACCTGGCCGCGCGGCACGGCATTGACGCCGGCGCGGAAGATCTCGGCCAGTACGCCGGCCGCGGCGAGCGCGACGGGCAGCGTGAGCATCCAAAAAGACGGCAGCGCGATCTTGTACTGGGGCAGCACCAAAAAGAAGAAGTAGATAAACAGCAGGCTCGGAACGCCGCGGAAGAAGTCGGTGAGCACGCGGCAGACCAGCTGCAGCGGTTTGATGTCGCTCGTGCGGCCGAGCATGAGGGCCAGGCCCAGCACCAACGCGATGGCGCCCGCGGTGAGTGCGACCTTAACGGTGCCCTCAAAGCCGGCAAACAGGAACTTCCAGGTGGTGAGGTGCGTAAAGAAATACCAGTAATGGACCGAGAGCTGGCCGGTCACATAAAAGCGCTGCAGCACGAGGACGACGAGTGCGGCCACGGCAACGAGCGAGATGGCGGTGCCAATGCGAATCTTGGCGCGCATCTTGGGGCCGGGAGCCTCGTAGAGCGCATCGCGCATGGT
>CAJMSG010000014.1:0-21750 GCA_905216105.1 uncultured bacterium
GCGATCATGCGCGCGGTCGAAAAAGAGTAGGTCGAAAGGCTGCCCTTCCCACCGGCCCGACCGCCTGCGGGGTTTCTCCTTCGCTGGTCCTCGCGCTTCGCGCTGCGGGATCGCTCAGAAGAAACCCCTCCCGGCGGTCGGGCCTTCGGATGGCCTCTCGGGATCATTGGCTGAGGGAAAGTGTGTGAGTCGGTCGAGCAGTTGCTCGACCGACTCTTTTTTGTGGGTAAAATACCTGCTCAGTTGTGATTTTGGGTGCTGGGAGGCATTTGTGGGCAAGGCTAAGGCTAAGGCGAAGAAAAAGACGACGGGGGCGCGGGCTAAGCGTGACCGTCGTCGGAAGCTCGCGACCGAAGCCCTTGCATCTGCTGAGGAGTTGCTGGCGAGTGTACCGGGGCTCGATGCGCTGCAGGATGTTCCGGCGTTCGATGACCTGCCGGTCGATGCGGCTCAGCAGGCTGCATTTGATGACTTTTGCGCACAGGCCGAGGAGCCCGAGCAGATGCAGCTCGGTGCCGTGGTGCGCCTGGACCGCGGGTTTCCGCTGGTGGCGACTGCCGATGACACGTTTCGTGCCGAGCATGCCGTAGGGTTTGCCAAGTCGCGTGGCGAGGACGAGGTCTTGCTGCCCGCTGTGGGCGACCGCGTGGCGGTTCGCCGTGCCCCCGGGCACGACATGGGCGTGATCGAGTGCGTGCTGCCGCGCCGTACGAGCTTTGAGCGTTGGCGTGGCCGTGCCCGCGGTGAGCGCCAGGTGCTCTGCTCCAACGTTGACAGCGTGCTGATCGTGCAGGCGCTCGGCGCCGGCGAGGTGCTGCTCGATCGCGTGGCGCGCTCACTGGTGTTGGCGCTCGATTGCGATGCCGAGCCGGTAGTGGTGCTCACCAAGGCCGACCGCTGCGAGGCCGATGAGCTCGAGCGCGATCTGGACCGCGTGCGCCGTCTGGTGGGTCCGGGCGTGCGCGTGATCGTGACGTCTTCTGCTGAGGGCCTCGGCCTGGACGAGGTGCGCGCCTGCGTGCCGGCTGGGAGCTGTGCCATGATCTTGGGCGAGTCGGGCGCCGGCAAGTCGACGCTGCTCAACGCGCTACTGGGCCACGATGCGCTGGCCACTGGCGGCGTGCGCGAGCGTGATGACCAGGGCCGCCACACTACGGTTGCGCGCGTGATGGTGGCGCTGCCGGGCGACGCCGGCGTGATCGCCGATGCCCCGGGCCTGCGCAGCCTGCCGCTTGTGGGCCACGAACGAGGGTTGGCGCGTGCCTTCCCCGAGATCGTCGAGGCGTCGCGTGCGTGCCGGTTTGGCGATTGCACACATACCCATGAGCCGGGTTGTGCCGTTCGCGAGGCCGAGGACGCGGGGCAGATCGACAGCCTGCGTCTGGAGACGTTCCAAAACCTGGCGTCATCCATGCGTGTGAGTGCCCAAATGCTCGATCCCGATGTCCATCTGTAATTGACTTTTCCTATGACGGCCGCCTCCCAACTGCTTGGGAGGCGGCTTTTTTGCTGCCAAAGCGCCTCGAAATATGCGTTTTGCCGACGTTCTGACCAAAATCTTGCCACGAGCTTGACGGGCTGGTCAGCTTTTGGTCAGCAATTGGTTTGACACGTAAAACCAAGATTGCGATTGCGCCGCTTTGCGCCCTGGTCGCCCAGACAATGGTGGTACGGGCATTTGCCCGGTGCCACCTTGAGAGGAGCGGCCGTGAACAAGAGCAAGCGCATCGCCAGCAGCCTGGTCGCGGGCGTGCTTGCCGCGGCGCTCTGCATGGTCTACGGCTCGTCGATCCGCTCGCAAGCCGAACAGGCCCAGGCCGAGACTTTTGCAAAATATGGCGGCGACCGCGTTGAGGTGTGCGTCGCGGCGCGCGATATCGATGCGGGCGAGACCCTCGACGAGACCAATGTCATAACTCAGGAATGGCTGGCGAGTCTGTTGCCGCGTGATGCGGCGACCGAGCTGCGTCAGGTGCGCGGCGACGTGACGACCTCGCGCATTCCCAAAAACGCCGTGATTTGCAATGTCTACACCAAGGCCGAGAGCCACAAGCTCGAGGTGCCTAAAGGCAAGGTTGCCGTTTCGGTGGCGGTCGATGCCGAGCACTCGGTCGGCGGCGCCACGGGCGTGGGTAGCTATGTGGACGTGTACGTGCAAAAAGATGGCGTGACCGATCGTTTGTGCGGCGCGTACGTGATCGATACCAGCGAAGATGCCGGCACCACGCGTGAAGGCAAGATCGAGTGGGTGACGCTGGCGGCAGACCCCGAAGATGTCAAGGAATTGCTGGGAGCCTCGGGAAAGGGAACGGTCAGCTTGACGATTCCCGCCACGGTGCGCGGCAAAAAGAGCGGAGGCGACGAGTGATGAAGGCGATCTGGCTTGCGTGCTGCGCATGCGGCGATTACGGGCTGCTACAGCAGGAAGTCGAGGGTCGCGATGTGGGCGCGCAGGTGCTTCGCGTGGGCGACCTGGACGGGCTGGTATCCTTGGCGCGGGCGTTTCCGTCGCGTCGCGGTGCCGCCATCATCGCGGCGTCTCTGTTCGATACCGAAGACGTGCGGAAGACCGTTGCGCGCCTGACGGCCGAGGGCCGCGTGAGTCGTGTCGTCGTGTTGATCGAGACACTCGACCCGTCGGATATCGAAGGGCTGTTTCGCGCGGGGGCGACCGAGGTCATCGCTGCGCACAGTTTGTGCGGCAACGGGCGCGCGGGTGAGGGAACGGTTGATTCCGATTGGCGCATGACGATTGAGCCCGATGCTTTTGTTGATAGGGAACCCGGGGCGCCTCGCGCTACAAGAGGCCCGCGTGTTGATGAATATGGAAAAGCGGAAGCCGAGCATGGTCGGCGCCCCCGGGACCCCCTTGCATACGATGACGCTGGAGGGCCGGTGCCGTATGGCGATGACGTTCTGGCTGAAGATATGGGATACGTGCACGGCGTAAATCTGGCCGATGAGCTCGACGAGGTCGAGGGTTTTGCCGGGGCCGGCGAGCCGTGTGCCGCTGCGTCTTTTGCTTCGGAACCGCAGCCCGGGCAGCCCGCCATGCCGGCTTGGGCTCAGCATGTGACCGCGGCGGGGGAGACGGGGATGTTATCGCCCGCGTCCGTGTCGCCGGTTCCTGCGCCGTCAGCCCCCGCGCTGTCGGCGGACGCTTCGATTCCGTCGCGTCGGGCGCCGGTTGTCTGCGCCGTCTCGGGTTCGGGCGGTTGCGGCAAGTCGACGATCGTTGCCACTATGGCGCATGCGGCGTCGCTGTTGGGTTTGCGTGCCGCCGTGCTCGACTTGGACCTCATGTTTGGAAACCTATACGACCTGCTGGGCGTCGATGCCCCGCACGATATGGCGACGCTTATCGAGCCGTCGGCGGCGGGCGCACTTGCCGAGCCGGATATCGTGGCCGCATCGATGCGCGTCGCCCCGGGCGTCACGCTCTGGGGACCTGTCGCGGCCCCCGAGAAGGCCGAGCTCATGGCACGTCCGGTGGAGCTATTGCTCGATGTTTTGCGTCGCGAATCCGACGTGGTCTTTGTCGACACCTCGGTCTTTTGGGGTGATGCCGTGGCCGCCGCGGTGGCGGCGAGCGACCGTTGCCTGGTCGTAGGCGATACGGCAGTATCGTCCGCGACATCCGCTTCGCGCGTCATTGAGCTGGCGAGCCGTGTGGGCGTGCCACGCACCCGTATGAGCGCCGTGTTCAACCGGTTTGGTGCGCGCGGCGCCGACGAGGACGTCGCCATGCGCTTTGAGATTGCCTGCGCACTGAGCTCCAAGATCCGCATTGCCGATGGCGGTCAGGACTTGGCCGCGCTCATGGCATTCGGTCGCGCCGACGAGGCAGTGGGTCAGACGAGCACTTTTGCGACCAGCGTGCGCGAGGCCACGCGCGAGATGCTCGTGGAGCTGGGCTGCGCCGTCGGTCCCTGGAGCGATATGGTCGCCGACCGCGCGACCCGCACCGAGCGCCCACGCATCCGTCTTCCCTGGTCGCGTGAGGGTGATTCGCGATGAGTCTGCAGACGAGGATTAAAGCCGCTGGCGCGGCCGCCGCGGCTGCCCCCGTTGATGCGGGACGCCACCGTGCCGTTAAACGCCGCACCAAGCGTGCGGTGATGGACCGCATGGGCTACGACGAGGTGGCGCGCATCAGTGCCTACGTCGACCCTGCCCTTGCCCGCTCTGAGCTGCGTCCGGCGGTGGAAGCGGCGCTCAACGTGGAAGAGCCGACCGACTTGGCGACGCCTGAGCGTGAGACCATCATCGACGAGATCCTAGATGACGTGGTGGGCCTGGGACCGCTGCAGCCGCTCATCGAGGACGACACCGTTACCGAAATCATGATCAACGGCTGTCGCTCTGCCTTTTTTGAGCGCAGTGGCGTTTTGTATCCCATCGAGCACGCGTTTGAGGACGACGAGCAGATCCGTGTGCTCATCGACCGCATCATCTCGCCGCTCGGCCGTCGTATCGACGAGCGTAGCCCCATCGTCAACGCCCGCCTCAAGACGGGTTATCGCGTCAACGCAGTGATTCCACCCGTGGCGATCGACGGGCCAATCCTCACCATCCGTAAGTTCTCGGACCGCATCTGTTCGTTGGACGAGCTTGTGGGGTTGGGGTCACTGCCGCTTTGGTATGCGCAGCTGCTGTCGTGCGCGGTGTCGTTGCGGCAGGACTTGGCGGTTGCGGGAGGCACGGGGTCGGGCAAGACCACGCTGCTCAACGCGCTGTCGTGCGAGATTTCCACCGGCGAGCGCATCGTGACGATCGAGGATTCCGCCGAGCTCAAGTTTGCACATCACCCACACGTTGTTCGTCTGGAGGCGCGTGAGGCGTCAATTGAGGGCGAGGGCGCGGTGACGATTCGCGACCTGGTGACCAATGCTCTGCGTATGCGCCCCGACCGCATCGTCGTGGGCGAGGTGCGCGGTGCCGAGTGCTGCGACATGCTGCAGGCCATGAACACGGGCCACGACGGCTCGCTCACCACGCTCCATGCGGGTACCGAGCAGGAGACCGTGGTTCGCCTGACGCTGCTTGCGCGCTACGGCATCGATTTGCCGAGTGAGCTTATCGAAGAGCAGATCGCTATGGCGCTCGACGGCATCGTGATGTCCGAGCGTCATGCAGATGGCAGGCGCTTTGTGGCCTCATATTCGGGGGTTCACCGCGGCGCGTCGGGCGGTGTTGAGCTCGAACGCTACGTGACGTTCGATGCCGCCGAACGCACCTGGACGCTCGACCGCGAGCCGCCGTTTATTGCGGAGGGCTTGCAGTCGGGAACGCTCACGCAAGAGGAGGTGGACGAATGGAGATCGCTATGCCCCTCGTCGTAGGGGGTTTGGCGGGGCTTTCTGTCGCGACGGCGTGTGGGGCAGAGCCTCGTGTGCCGCGGATGCCGCCGGCGGAGCTGGCGCGCCAGACGCTCGAATCGATGGCGGAGAAGCTGCCGCGTGAGTTGGCGGAAAACGACCTGCTGACAAAGATTGCCCGCTCGTGGGCGTCGCTGATCCCCGCAGATCACCTTGGACTTGCTATTGAGGATAACGCGGCTCGTCTGGCATTTCTGCTGCTGTCGAGCGGTATCTGCAGCGTTTTGCTGGCCGTTGCGTCGTTGTCGCCCATCGGCTTTGTCTTGGGGCTGGTGGCGCCGTTTGGCGTGGGTGCCGCGCGTGACACCTTCGATCGCCGACGCGAACAGCATGATGTAGAAGAGGCCATGCCCGAGGCATTCACGGCGTTATCCATGTCGCTTGCCTCGGGGCATTCGCTGGCACAGGGCATGCGCTTTGTGGGCGCCCATGCGCAAGAGCCGGTGCATACCGAGTTTTTGCGGGTGGCGGCGGCAATCGATTGCGGTATCTCGGCGACCGACGCACTCGATGACCTACTCGTTCGCATCGATGCCCCCGGCCTTTCGCTTGTCACCTTGGCGCTCAAAGTATCGCAGCGTACCGGGGCTCCGCTTGCCGGCTTGCTATCCGAGGCGTCGAGCATGGTGGGTGAGCGCATTGAGCTCAAACGCCGTCTGGACGTTAAGACGTCACAGGCGCGTATGTCGGCACACATGGTCGCGGCAATGCCGGCGGGCATGTGCGCGGTACTGGCTCTGCTTTCGGCAGACTTTCGCCGCGGTCTTGCGACGCCGGCTGGTGCGGGCGCCGTGGTGCTGGGACTTGCCCTCAACGTCGTTGCCCTGGTAGTTATCCGGCGCATTATGCGGGTGGAGTTATGAGCGCCCTGGTCGGGGTCGCGGCTTGTCTGTGTGCCCTGAGCGTATTTGCCGCGACGGGTTTGGAGCGTGCGGATGCTCGCAAGATTGCAGAGACGTGCAAGCGTGAGGCGGTACTGGTCATTGCTGCGGGCTGCTCGGTGATTGATGCCCTGACCGCGCGAATGAAGGGCGCGATTGGGGCGGGCGGCCCGGCGCGGGTGTCGCTCGGTGAGGTGTCCGAGATGATCGACGTGGTGCGCCTGGGGCTTTCTGCCGGCCTTTCGTTTGACGCGGCGCTCGAGATTTTCTGTGCCAATCGTCGGTCGGTGCTGGCCGTCCGCCTTGAACGAGCCTGCATGGCGTGGCAGGTGGGCGTGGGGACGCGTGAGGCCGAGCTGTTGGCTGCTGCGCGTGATTTGGACGTGAGGGCGCTCGAGACCTTTGCCATCACGGTGGGACAGGCGCTTGCCCTGGGCGCTCCGCTGGCCGAGACGCTGGCTGCTCAAAGTCGCGAGATCCGCGCGGCCCATCGCGCCGCAGTCGAGCGCGAGATCGAGCGCGCACCGGTCAAGTTGCTGATTCCCACCGGCACGCTCATTTTGCCGGCGTTGCTTCTGTCCATATTGGGCCCGCTGCTGGGAGCAGGCGGGATGATGTAGGGAGGAATATATGAACACGATGACCGACATTGCGGGCAAGGCTTGGAGCTGGGCGTTTTGCCGGGCAATCCGCGCTCGCCAGCGTGCCAAGGCGCTGTTGCGGGAGGAGAGCGCGCAGGGCACTACCGAATACGCCATCTTGGTCGGCGTGCTCGTAGTGATCGCGATTATCGCCATCGTCGCGTTTAAGAGCAAAGTCGAAGAACTATGGAACGCGATCAAAGACGGCATCAACAGCCTGTAGGAGGCAGGCGACCTGTTGGCTCGCCGCTGGTGCTCGCCTGTTTGCTCGTGGCAATAGCGGTGACGCTTTGGGGGCTGGGTGTTGCACGACAGCAACGTCCAGGCGCTACTGCCGATTTGGAATCGGGCTCGGCGGCGGTGTCACAAGCGGAAGGCGCGCAAGATTTGGGCGGTCAGAACGCCGCCGTCACGGCTCGGACCTTTTTGCAGGCACTCGACGAGCGGGCGGCCAGCGCGACGGAGCCGTCTGCAGACAACGCGATCGCGGTTCGACTCGCATGGTCCGAGGACCGGCCGATGACCGAGGCGGCGGCAGACCTGTTGCGCGCCTACCGCGAGGTGCCCACGGCCCAGCTCGCCCTGAGCGGCTATCTCGATATTAAGGGCAACGTATGGGGCGCCATCGTGCGCGATGGGCGAGGCTGGGTCGACATGGTGACGGTTGCTGCTGATGCCGGCGATGCCTCGTGCCGCCTGCGTGCCGTGCGTCTGGTTCCGCAAACAACGGAGTCAAAGGAGGGGTCGTGAAATGCATGATGTCCTGCGTGAGGAATCTGCTCAGTCGACCGTCGAATACGCCATCGTCACCGTGGCGCTGTTGTCGATTGTGCTGGCGATTGCGGGGCTTTGGCGCGCTGGCACCGATGGGCGCTTGGCGGCACTGGTCGAGCGGGCAGCGTCTCATGGCGTCGCCCCATCGTCGGTTATCGATGCCGCGACGGGTGCCAAGGACATCGCTCTATATTGATCTCGCGTGCGAGGATCGGGCGCAGTCTACGGTCGAGGCCGCCTTTTTGCTGCCGACGTTTTTGACGCTCATCCTGCTGGCGCTGCAGCCGGTGTGCCTGCTCTATACGCGCGCGGTCATGGAGTCTGCCGCCGCCGAGACCGCGCGGCTTATGACCACGACGACGGTGGAGGACGACGATGACCTTAAGGAGTTCACTCGCCGCAGACTTGCCGCGGTGCCCAACGTCTCGATTTTTCACGCCGGCGGGCCAATGTCGTGGGATATCGAGTTGGGGCGGGCCGGTGCCGGCGGCTTTTCGTCCGTGTCTGTTGCCGGCGAGGTCAAGCCGCTGCCCGTGATCGGTGCATTTGTGCAGGCCATGGGCAGTGCTGGTGAAGGCGGCTATGTCAAGCTCAAGGTCGACGTCTCGTATCGATCGCGTCCCGAATGGCTGGAGGGAGATTATGATTCATGGATTGCTGCATGGGATTAGGCGCTGCCTGCTGCGGGTGACGCAAGGGTTTGCGGTCCGCCGTCGACCAGGCGCTCGCCGCAAGCGGGGCGGCTTTATGGGTCGTGCCGGTATCGACTTGTTTATCGAAGACGGTGCCTATACCACGCTTTCCTCTGCGGTTGTCATTCTGGTGGTGCTTACGCTGCTGTTTTCGTCGACCGCGGCGATATGGAGCATGTCGCGCGCCGGAGACACCCAGGTGGCGGCCGATAGCGGTGCCCTGGCGGGCGCCAACGTGGTGTCGTCCTATCACACGGCCGCCACGGTGGTCGATGCGAGCATTTTGAGTTTGGGCCTGGCGGGGTTTGCCACGATCGGCACCGGCTTGGTTGCCATTCTCATTCCGGGCGCCGAGGTTGTCGGCAGCGATATCATCGATACGGGAACCCAGATTATTAAAACGCGTAACAAGTTTGCCAAAAGCGCGGCAAAGGGCCTGCAAAAGATCGAGACCGCCTTGCCGTACCTGGTTGCCGCACGCGCCATGCAGGCAGTATCGGCGCAGGATACCGACGGCGTGACCTATACCGGTACGGCGCTTGCCGTGCCCAGGACATCCGAGTCGGATTTTGTTGCGCTCGAAGGATCCGAAATCTCGACCGATGCCATTAAAGATGCGTCGGAAGATCTGGAGCGCGCGGCCGAGGAGCTACAAAAAGCATCGGAGGAGACGGCGAAGGCCAAAGAGCGCGCCTGGCTAGCGGATTGCGGTGGATCGGATAAAGGTTCGGTTGGCAGCTGTTCTTGTATGTGGGAGCGTGCGAAAAGCCTAACGGATCTCTCCGGTGTTCAAAATCCGCATTACTCATCGAGCGTTACGTGGGAGCCTCAAGTTGCCCTTGATCGCGCGAAGGACTACTACCATTGGCGTCTGACAAATGAGAAGCCCCAAGGCTCGAGTGTCGAGATGAAGGCAGAGTCTGCGGCGCGTAAGGCGTTTTATACCTATGCGAGCGCGGAGGTCGATCGGGCATATATAGCCGAGAACGGAGACAGGGTTTCCTCCTATATTCCGCTGCTGCCGCGCAACTCTGATGAGGTTCGGGCGACGGAACTCTATACCGATGCGGTGTGGCCGACTAGCGTGAACGATGACAAGGCGTATCTGCATTACGGGACGACTTGCCCTAACTATAAGAAAGGGACGCCGAGCGGATTTGCTTCGGTTGCCGATTACGATGGGCAGGATAAATGCAGCAAATGCCATTTTGGCGTTTTGTCGCTTGGTGCTGTTGCGGCGCCTTCAACCTCTATCGAAAACGGCTTCGAGTATCACTTTGACAAGTTTAAAGACGCCCTGGAGGACTACGTCGACTGTCGCAACAAGGAACTCGAACTCGAGCGTCAGACCGAGGACGAAGCCGACCGTGCGGGCAATGCGTTCGATACCGCCATCAAAGAACTTTCCGGTGAGCGCCCGCGCATCGCGCCGCCCGGCCGCAACGGCGTGGTTGCCTTTGCGGTCTCGGGCGCCATCTCCAGTCCCGACGAGCTCAGCTCCTCGTTTAACACGGCAGTTGAGCTTGGCGATCGTGGTGCAATTTCTGCTGCAGTGCTCGCGCCCGATGATGCGACGGCACAAAATAACGTCCTCGCGCGGTTTTTCTCGACGCTGGAGGAGCGTTCGGGCGGCGTTGCCGGCGTGCTCGACGGCGTTATGGATGTTTGGGGCCGTCTGCTTGTGGGGTACGGAGACATCCAGGGTGCGGCCGACGAGCTTATGGGAGAGCTGATCGGTGGCTTGGGAGGGGGTAGCGGCGCGTTGGGCTCCATTGCGTCCTGGCTCGGTGACACCGTCTCGTCCTCCGTGGCGGCGCTGGGGCTCGAACCGTGCGATTTGCGTCTGCGAAAACCGGTGCTGACCGATACCGCCAATGTCATTAAAAGTCCGGGGTCCGATATCGCGGGCATCTCCAAAACTCAAGATACCCTGCGAAAAATCCCCTTGGGCGTGACTGACCCCAAGGCACTTTGCGAGGCATTGGAATATCACGTCGAGCGCACCATCAGCGGCGCGGTGTTCACGCTTGCGGAGATCCCGCTGCCCGGCGGCGGCTCCATCCCGCTCACGGTCGATGTTGCCACGCTGGTGGGAGCTTTTGGCGGTGGGTCGTAATGGGCATTCGCACGGGCTTGCGCGAGGAGCGTGCCCAGGCGACGGTCGAGATGGCCGTGGTTACGCCCGTCCTGATCGTGCTGGCTCTCATCGCGTACAACGTCATGATCTTTGCCGGCGCGGTCGCGCGCTTCGACCGCGTGGTGCCCGACATCGTGCTGGCGCACGCTGTAGCGCCGGGCGGGGAGAGTGACGAGAGCTCCATTGACGCTTCCGCGACCGTTCAGGCTCAGATTCAGGATGCCATGGAGGGATATGGCCTACAGGTTGAGGTCTCGAGCGAACAAGGTACGGCGTCATCGGAGGGTGGCCTGCTCTCTCTTTCTGGCACGTTTAGGACCTATACCTGCACCATGCACTACGAACCGTGGCCGAGTTCGCTGAGCATCGCCGGCGTTTCCCTGGGGGCGCCGGCCGTGCTCACGCATGAACGCGCGGTGACGGTCGATCCATGGCGTCCGGGGGTGGTCATGTGACCGCAGTCTCGTCCTATATCGCCTACGCGCGGGCGCTCAACAGGTTGGGCTGGACGCCGGCCGAGTTTGTGGTGGCGGAGTCGTTTACCGTGCGTCTGCGCGGCATGTTGGGACGGCGGCCGATTGCCGCCAGCGGACTGCCGCTTGTCGTGGCGTTTCCGCGCTGTTCCTCGGTTCACACCTGCTTTATGGCCTATCCCATCGACATCGCCTTTATCGATCGCAATGGCAATGTCCTCGTATGCTACGAAAACGTACGTCCCTGGCGCATGTGTTCTTGCCCCAGCGCCTGGGCGGCACTCGAGCGCCCTTCAATCATTGTTTCGCCCCCTGCCTTCCAACGCGTGCCGGCATAGGAATTAGCGACAGCGGACTTTCGTCATACGAAATTGGGTAAGATGGGGAAGGAGATGCATGGATGTCGAGATTCATCCCAACGCCAAAAAGCACCTGACGGAAAAACAGGTGCTTGGTGCCTGGCTCGCGGTTACTGAGTGTATTCGCCGCGAGTCGGAAGACGAGCCGCCGAGATGGCTTGCGATTGGATGGCTTCCGGACGGACGGAGCGTGGAGCTCGTTGCGGTCGAACTTATTCGTGGATGGCTCATTATTCATGCCTTGTCTCCGGTTCAGAAGAAATTCTGGCAAGAGATCGAGCGAGCTCGGCAAAGGGGTCGATGATGGGCAAGACATATACGACCGCTAATGGTCAGGTTGTAACGGATGAAATGATTGACGCGTGGTGTGAGTCGTACGAGCGCGGAGAGTTTCCGGATGGCGAACACACCGTTGGTGGGATCGTGCATGGACGGCCGCCGCTCTCGGGTGAGGGAACGGCAACGCTATCGGTCAAGATTCCTCTGGGAATGAAGGAAGCTATTCGTCGACGGGCGGCTGCCGAGGGGATGACGCCAAGTGAGTTTGCCCGTGCGGCCCTGAGTGAAAAACTTCTTGCGGCCGGTTGATGCTTCTGACGTGCCGTTCTATAGGATCGAGGTCGTGGCCGAGTTGCGCTCAAAAACTTTTTTAAAATTCTCGGTTGACCGGAGCGCGTCCTTGGTTATACTAATCAAGCCTTGAAACAAGGCACACCTCAAATGGCTGGGTAGCTCAGTTGGTAGAGCAGAGGACTGAAAATCCTCGTGTCAGGGGTTCGATTCCCTTCCCCGCCACCTTGAATTGACTAGGACCTCTGCAAAGGGGTCCTTTTCTTTTATGTGGCCCCCACGCGGAATCGAACCCCGTGAGGGCGCGGAGCTGAGTAAACGCGTGAGCGTTTGCCAGCGTAGCTCGCAAGGCGCGCAAGCGCCGCAGCGGTCCGTCCGCGCAGCGCGCGGACGCGATTCCCTTCCCCGCCACCATGAATTGACTAGGACCTCTGCAAAGGGGTCCTTTTCTTTTATGCATGGCTCCGCGGAAAATGCATCCCATTTTTTTGCGAAAAAACGGGGCACGCTTTCCGGCCGCCTACTTCCGATGCACGTGTGCATCTCGGGTTCCGTCTGCCCGGACATTCCTCCCACTTTTGCGCCACTTTGTAGACCGTTCGGTCGCCTGTCCGCACGCGCGGGTATACTCAAAACGATACTTTTCCTATGCAATACGATGCAGGTTCGACCTGCGCGATTCGAAGGGGGCCGTGATGGAGAGGATTCTCGGCGTTAATCTCTCTGGCTGGTTTATTCCCGAGCCCTGGGTGACCCCGTCGCTCTATGCAGCGACCGGAGCATCCAATGCAGCCGAGCTGCAGGAGGCCATGGGCACCGCTGCCTATAACGAGCGCATGCGTCGCCATTACGAGACGTTTGTGAGCGAGGACGATTTTCGTCGTATGGCGCAGATCGGTCTCAACGCCGTGCGCCTGCCGGTGCCGTGGTATGCCTTTGGCTCGCAGGAGTCCGACGCTTCCTACATCTCGGTCGTCGATTATATCGACCGTGCTATTGAGTGGGCCGCCAAGTACAACATCCGCGTACTGCTCGATCTGGCGACTGTACCCGGCGGTCAGGGCGATTCCAACGATTCACCCACGACGCCGGAAGTCGTCGCTGAGTGGCATTCGTCCACCAATGGCCGGCACGTCGCACTCGATGTTCTGGAGCGCCTGGCCGATCGCTATGGCGAAGCCGAGAGCCTGCTGGGCATCGAGCTGTTGGATACGCCGCAGATGAGCGTACGCAAGAGCCTCTTTACCATGACGGACGGTATTCCGGCGCACTACCTGCGCAACTTCTATCGTGACGCGTATGAGCTCGTTCGTTCGTATATGCCCGAGGACAAGATCGTCGTCTTTTCCTCTTCGGGACACCCTGGCGAGTGGAAGCACTTTATGCGCGGTGCCAAGTACAAGAACGTCTACATGGACCTTCACCTGTACCATTACCGCGACGAGTATGCGCTCGACATCACGAGCCCCCGCGGTCTGACGACGGCGATTTCGCGCAACAAGTGTGAGCTCAAAGAGGCGGTCGCAACTGGGTTCCCCGTTTTGGTGGGCGAATGGTCGGGCGCGGCGATTTTTGCCAACTCGTCGGTTACACCCGAGGGTCGCAATGCCTACGAGCGCGTGTTTATCGCCAACCAGCTGGCTTCGTTTGCGCCGGCGGCTGGCTGGTTCTTCCAAACGTGGAAGACCGAGAAACGTATTGCAGCATGGGACGCCCGCGCGGCACTTGGCACGCTCGAGCGCGGCATGATTGAATAGGTTGATATGACGCAAAACAGCGCCCGCACGGGCAAACTTTATGTGGTCGGTACGCCCATCGGTAACCTGGGCGACCTGTCTCCGCGCGTCGGCGAGGCGTTTGCCGCCGCCGACGCCGTCTGCTGCGAGGACACGCGTGTGACCTCAAAGTTGCTGATGCACCTAGGCATCTCCAAGCCGCTCGTTCGTTGCGACGAGAACGTGATCGCAAGTCGCGCCGCCGGCCTGGTCGACCGTCTGCTGGCAGGGGAGACCCTCGCCTTTGCCTCGGACGCCGGCATGCCGAGCGTGTCCGATCCCGGCCAGGCGCTGGTCGAGGCGGCGCGCGAGGCGGATGTGCCTGTCGAAGTTGTTCCCGGCCCCTCTGCTTGCGTCACGGCGCTCGTATCGTCCGGTATTCCCTGCGAGCATTTCTTCTTCGAAGGCTTTTTGGGTCGCAAGCACGGAGACCGCGTGCGCCGACTGCAGCGCCTTGCCGTCGTCCCCGGCGCGCTCATCTTCTACGAGTCTCCACATCGCATCGTGGCGACGCTCGAGGCCGTGGCCGAGGTCTTTCCCCAGCGCGATGTCGCCGTCTGCCGCGAACTCACCAAGCTGCACGAGGAGGTCTTGCGCGGCCCCGCCGCCCAGCTTGCCGAGGAGCTGTGTGCTCGCGGCGAGGTGAAGGGCGAGATTGCGCTGGTCATCGCGCCGCCGAGCGAGGACGAGGAGGTTGGCATCGTGCCGGTTGGAGCCGCAGCGGTAGACCCCGACGAAGCCCTGCGCGAGGACATCCGTGCCGCGCTCGAGGAGGGAGAGCCCGCCTCTGCGGTGGCCAAGCGCCTGTCTCAGAAGTATTCGCGCCGCAAGCGCGATGTCTATGCCATGGTGCTTGATATGCAATAGATGGAGGATATCCAGCCCTTGCGCTAGAATCATTCCCTGTATGCAACGTTTTTCTGGAGGACAAACCCCATGGATCAAAGCAAGCCTTCGTTTTTTATCACGACGCCCATTTACTACGTCAACGCCGATCCGCATCTGGGCACGGCTTATTCCACCATCATCGCCGACGTCCAGGCTCGCTATCGTCGCTCCGCCGGCTATAACGTCAAGTTCCTGACTGGCATGGACGAGCACGGTGAGAAGGTCGCCGAGGCTGCAGCCAAGCACAACATGACGCCGCAGGAGTGGACCGACAGCCAGGCTCCGCACTTCAAGGAGCTTTGGAGCAAGCTCGAGATCTCCAACGACGACTTCATCCGCACCACCGAGCCGCGCCAGCATCACGCCGTGCAGTATCTATGGGAGCGCATGAAGGAGTCCGGCTACCTGTACAAGGGCAGCTATGACGGCTGGTACTGCGTGCCCGACGAGACCTACTTTACCGATACGCAGGTCCAGAAGGGTGACGAGGAGTACGGCAGCGTCGGCCAGCACCTGTGCCCCGATTGCCACCGTCCGCTCGAGCGCGTGCAGGAGGAGTCCTACTTCTTTAAGCTCTCTGCGTTCCAGGACAAGCTGCTCAAGCTCTATGACGAGCACCCCGACTTTGTCGAGCCCGCGTTCCGCATGAACGAGGTGCGCAGCTTTGTCGAGGGCGGCCTTAACGACCTTTCCGTGAGCCGCACGAGCTTTGACTGGGGCATTCAGGTCCCGTTCGACGAGGGCCACGTGACCTACGTGTGGTTCGATGCGCTGCTCAACTATATGACGGCCGTCGGCTACGGTGTCGATACCGATGAGGCCCGTGCCGAGCTGGCCTATCGCTGGCCCGCGCAGTTCCACATCGTGGGCAAGGACATCATCCGCTTCCACTGCGTCATTTGGCCCGCCATGCTCATGGCCATCGGCGAGGCCCTGCCCGAGCACGTCTTTGCTCACGGCTTCCTGACCGTGCGCAATGCCGAGACCGGCAAGGCCGAGAAAATGTCCAAGAGCCGTGGTAACGCCATTGCTCCGCAAGACGTTATCGACATGCTGGGCGTCGAGGGCTATCGCTACTACTTTATGACCGACGTGGTGCCCGGCACCGACGGCGCCATCAGCTTCGAGCGCATGGAGCAGGTCTACAACGCCGATCTGGCCAACAGCTGGGGCAACCTTATCTCGCGTTCGCTCAACATGAGCGGCAAGTACTTTGACGGTTGTGCGCCTGCCAAGCCTGCATCGTTCGATGCGTTCGACAACCCGCTGGCAAAGATCGCCGACGGCCTGGTCGATCGCTACATGGCCAAGATGGACGTGCTGGATTACGGCGGAGCCAAGGACGAGGTCATGGAGCTCATCCACGCCGCTAACCACTACATCGAGGACTCCGAGCCTTGGGCGCTTGCCAAGGATGAGGCCAAGGCCGACGAGCTGGCGTTTGTGATCTACAACCTGCTCGAGGCCATCCGCATCGCCGCTCACCTGCTGATGCCGCTCATGCCCCAGACTTCTGCCGAGGCTCTGCGTCGCCTGTCGTGCGAGGACGAGGCCGCGAGCGACGACCTCAAGGGCATTTGCGCTTGGGGCCTGCTTGCCGGCGGTCAGCCCGTCGAGAAGGGCGAGCCGCTGTTCCCGCGTCTGGGCTAAGACGCCGCGCGCCATATCGGCAATTTGCTGTTTAGATGTAAGGGCATGGCCGCAACGGTCCATGCCCTTTTGCTTTACGATGCAGCCACCATGTTAAGGAGGCAACCATGACAACTTCGCCTTTGGCAAACCCCACGGCAACGAGGGAGCTGCTAGAGGAGTTTGGCCTTGCGACCAAGCATCGCCTGGGCCAAAACTTCCTGATCGACAACCATGTGATCGAACGTATCTGTGAGCTCGCCGAGCTTGCGGGCGATGAGCGCGTGCTCGAGGTCGGCCCGGGCGTTGGCACGCTCACGCTTGCCCTGCTGCAGGAGGCGGCGTGCGTTACGTCGATTGAGGCTGATCCCGAGCTTGAGCCGGTGCTTGACGCCCACGCCGCCGACTATGCCAACTTCCGCTTTATCATGGGCGATGCGCTCAAGGTGACACCGGAACAAATCGAGCAGGTTGCGGGCGGTAAGCCGACGGCGTTTGTCGCGAATCTGCCCTACAACGTGGCGGCGACGATCATCCTTCAGTTCTTCCAGACGATGCCCGCACTTAAGCGCGCTGTCGTCATGGTGCAAAAGGAAGTTGCTGATCGCATCACCGCAACGCCGGGCAACAAGACCTATGGCGGCTACACGGCAAAGCTCGGCCTGTATGCGCAGGTGACGGGGCGCTTTGAGGTGCCGCCGCGCTGCTTTATGCCGGCGCCGCATGTGGATTCTGCCGTCGTGCGCATCGATCGCGTTGACGGCGTGGTGCCCGAGGGCATCGACCGCGAGTTTGTGGCCCGTGTGATCGACGCCGCGTTTGCTCAGCGCCGCAAGACGATCCGCAACTCCATGAGCGCCAACGGCTTTGCCAGGGACGCGCTCGACGCCGCCTTTGAGGCCTGCGGTATCGCACCTACCACGCGCGCCGAGACGCTCGACGTCGCCGCCTTTGTCCGCTTGGCTCAGGAGCTAATACATGACGCCTAATGTCGAACGCGTGACGTTTACCAAAAAGAAGAAAACGGTGGCCTGCCCGGTGCCGCTGGCGCCGCTTGCCGATACGCATGCGCACCTGCTCTCATTTTGGAGCAAGGAAGTGCCCGAGACGCTCGAGCGTGCCAAGGAAGCGGGCATTGACTTGTTGGTGACGGTCTTCGACCCCATTGCCGATAAGCGCAGCGTGGCGGACTATAGCGACTGGCTGGTTCGCGAGATCCTGCCGATGCGGGATATTCCGCAGGTCAAGTATCTCGCCGGTGTGCATCCGTATGGCGCGCCGAACTATACCGACGACATCCACGCGCAGGTTGTTGCTGCGCTCGACGACCCTTTGTGTGTCGGTATTGGCGAGATCGGTTTGGACTACCACATGGATTATGACGACGATATTGCGCCGGCGCCCCACGACGTGCAGATCGACTGTATGGCGCGCCAACTCGAGGTTGCCGTACGCCGCAATGTGCCGGTAGAGCTGCATCTGCGTCATGAGGACACGGACGAGGAGCGCACCTCGCATGTGGACGCCTACAACGTGTTGCGCGAGGTCGGCGTGCCCCAGGCCGGTTGCGTGCTGCACTGCTTTGGCGAGGACCGAGCCACGATGGAGCGCTTTGTGGATTTGGGTTGTTACATCGCCTATGGCGGAGCGGCTACCTTTAAGCGCAACGACGACGTGCGCGAGGCATTCGCGGCAACCCCGCTCGACCGTATTTTGTTCGAGACGGATTGTCCCTATATGGCGCCGGAGCCCATTCGCGGTCTTGAGTGCGAGCCTGCAATGATTTCCATCACGGCAAACGCGCTGGTCAACGACCGCGTCGATCGTACCGGCGAGGACGCCGAAGCAATCGCTCGGGCCGCTTGGGAAAATGCCTGCAAACTTTTCCAAAAATAGTTCTTGCGTTCGCGGCGGCGCTCCGTTATTCTAATTCCTGCACGCGGGCGTGGCGGAATTGGCAGACGCGTACGGTTCAGGTCCGTATGGGGGCAACCCCATGAAGGTTCAAGTCCTTTCGCCCGCACCATTGAATGAAAGAGCTCCCAGCAATGGGAGCTTTTTTGTTATGGGCCCATCGCGGGGGCTTGAACCTGCGAAGGAGCGAGCGTCAAGAAAACGCGGAGCGTTTTTAGCGAGCTGGCGAGTCCGCCGGCAGGCGGGCGAAGCCGGTGCGTATCCGCGCAGCGGATACGCGGACGTCCTTTCGCCCGCACCATTGAATGAAAGAGCTCCCAGCAATGGGAGCTTTTTTACGGACCGTTTTTGGCAGATTTGACCTATCGATTTTGCACGGTAGATGCCCCTGTGGTCAAAAAGTGGCAAATATGAGTACTGGCACAAAAATAGAGACATTTCACGAAGCCATTTTTGCTCCTTTTACGCAACAGATGTACGCTAATTTGGCTCAACCTTGAGACAAAATGAAGTAATTTCGATAGACCTCGGGTTCAAAGAGGCGATTTTGACCCAAATACGCTGTTACTAAACTGGTAACAGTACTCATATTTGGCCTTTTTTGACCACGGGTCCTCTTGTTGGTGTCACACAGCTGCTTCGTGCGGGTATCCTAGTGCCAACGTGCGCCTATCAGAGGAGAGACCATGCTGTTATCCGGTATCATCGCTGCCCTTACGAGCCTACTGTTTCCCATCATCATCCTGTTGCTGCTGCTTCCCAACGCCTGCTATGTCGTTGAACAGCAGCACGCTGTGATCATCGAGCGCCTGGGCAAGTTCAACCGCATCGTCAACGCGGGCTTCCACATGAAGGTGCCCGTGATCGACCGCAAAGCCGCTACGGTGAGTCTGCGCACCATGAAAAACGGTTTTGGCATCGACGTTAAGACCCAGGACAACGTGACTATCGGTCTTGAGGTCTCTGCTCAGTACCACGTGAGCTATGACATGGGCGCCGGCCCGGCAGATTCGGGCATCTACAAGAGCTACTACATGCTGCAGGAGCCCGTCGACCAAATGCGTGACTTCATCACCGATGCCCTGCGCTCTTCCATCCCCGTCTACACGCTCGATGAGGTCTTTGCCAAAAAAGACGATATCGCCAAGGACGTCAACGCCACCGTGTCCGAGCAAATGGCCGCCTACGGCTTCACCCTCGTGTCGACACTAATCACCAAGATTGCGCTGCCGACCGAGGTCGAGAACTCCATGAACGACATCAACGCCGCCCAGCGAAAGCGCGCCGCTGCGCAGGAGCTCGCCGAGGCCGATCGCATCAAGCGCGTTACCGAGGCGACCGCCGAGGCCGAGGCAATGGAAAAGGCGGGCGAGGGCATCGCCAACCAGCGCAAGGCCATTGCGCTGGGCATCAAAGATTCGCTCGAGATCATCCAGGAGACGGGCGTCGGCAACGATGAGGCCAACCAGCTGTTCATGTTTACACAGTGGTCCGAGATGATGACGGAGTTCGCTCGCACGGGCAAAACCTCGACGGTCGTGCTGCCGAGTGATTTCTCACAGTCGGCCTCGATGTTCGAGCAGATGCTGACCGCCGGCAAAGTTCAGAACGAATCGAAGGAGTAGACGCGCGTGAAATATACTGTTGTTTGCGTTGGCAAGCTCAAAGAGCGCTTTTGGAAGGACGCGTGCGCCGAATACACCAAACGCCTGGGCGCCTATGCCAAGGTGGATATGCGCGAGGTTGCCGATATCGATCCGGCCAAGGCGGGCGGCGTGGATGCCGCGCGCGACAAGGAGGGGGCGGCGATTCTTGCCGCTCTGCCGCCTCGAGCGCATGTGATCTTGCTGGCCATTGAGGGCAAGGAGCGTTCGAGCGAGGAGCTCTCGACCCGTCTCGATGACCTCATGCTGAGAGGTAACAGCGACATCGCTTTTGTAATCGGCGGATCGGACGGCGTGAGCGATGCCGTGCGCGCCCGCGCCGACGAGATGCTCAGCTTTGGACGCATTACCTTGCCGCACAACCTGGCGCGCGTGGTGCTGCTGGAGCAGATCTACCGCGCCTGCAAGATTAGCCGTGGCGAGCCGTATCACAAGTAGGTCGGCAATACGAAACAATAGCGTGGGACAATGGCTTTCGTTTTGAGGAACGCATCTGAGAGGACTGTGTGATATGAAGATCGGATTTGTCGGTTTTGGCAATATGGCGAGCGCTATGGCCGATGGCTGGATTGCCGCCGGCGTGGCCGCGGGCGACATGTGCGCCTGCGCAGGCCGTTACGATGCTCTGGTCGAGCGTTGCGAGGCGCGGGGCATGGCTGCCTGCCATGATGCGGCGGAGGTTGTTGCCGCGTCCGATATCGTGGTTGCGGCGGTCAAGCCGTACATGATCGAGAAGGTCTTCGCTCCACTCAAGGACGCACTTGCCGACAAGGTCGTCCTTTCGGTCGCCTGGACCTGGGATAGTGCCAAGTGGGAACAGGTCCTGCCAGGTGTCGCTCATATCTCGACGGTGCCCAACACGCCGGTTTCGGTGGGCGAGGGCGTTATCGCCTGCGAGAAGGCTTCCACGCTTAGCGATGGGCAGCGTGCCACGATGCTCGGTCTGCTCGGAAAGCTTGGCACGGTGGTCGAGCTCGATTCGAGTCTGCTGTTTGTGGGCGGTACCGTGGGCGGTTGCGCCCCGGCGTTTGTCGCCATGGCGATCGAGGCTCTGGGCGATGCGGCCGTCAAACACGGTATTCCGCGCGCCGATGCCTATCGCATTGTGAGCCAGATGGTGCTGGGTACGGCAAAGCTGCAGCTTGCAACCGGTCAGCATCCCGCAACGATGAAGGATGCCGTGTGCTCGCCCGGCGGTGCTACCATCAAGGGCGTCGTCGCGCTCGAGGACGCCGGCATGCGCAGCGCCCTAGTCAAGGCCATCGACGCCACCCTCCAGTAAAACCTGCCATTCAGGGACAGGTTCATTTTGGCAGGTTTTTCCTGCGGTTTTGTCGTATGTACGAAAAGCGCCTCGCAACTGGCTCAATTCCAGTTGCGAGGCGCTTGCGTTTGCCCAGATAAAACCGACCAAAATAAACCTGTCCCTTTTTGGCAGGTTAGTCCCAGAAGCTGTCTTCTTCGTCCTCGGACTTGGGGCCGCGGTCGACGTACATCTTATGGGTGCGCTTCTCCATTACAAAGGCAAGAATCGCAAACAGCAGGATGCCGCCGGCGAAAAGGATGGCAAAACCGGTGCGGGTGCCAAACAAAAAGGAAAAAACTGCGTCCATTGGGTGCCTTCTTGCGTAGTTGGGTTGGGTCGTAAACGCTCATAAGTATATACTTGCCCATACATGTACAAGGTTGCAACCTAAATGGAATGTATATCGCCGGAGGATCTAATGCTTGATATCAAGTTTGTTCGCGAGAACCCCGATGCCATCGATACCGCCATGGCAAATCGCCAGACGTCTTGGGATCGTGAGAAGTTCTTTGAGCTCGACGACGAGCGCCGCGCCGTCATCACCGAGGTCGAGGAGCTCCAGGCCACGCGTAACGCCGAGTCCAAGAAGATTGGCGCCCTGATGAAGGAGGGCAAGAAGGACGAGGCCGAGGCCGCCAAGGAGGCCGTGCGCGCCGTCAACGAGAAGAT
>CAJMSG010000015.1:0-21651 GCA_905216105.1 uncultured bacterium
GAGGGCGCGCAGTCGTAGACGGCCCGACATAATCTCGCTTCGCAGCCGGTTGGAATTCACGTTCCAACCGGTTTTTTGTTTGCAGAGCCTGCCGAGGAAGGCGCACGAGGCGAGAAACGGCGTCCCATTCGCATGAAAAACGGGCGGCTCGGATGTAGGTCCGAACCGCCCGTTTGGCATGTTATGTCGAGGCATTTAGCCCGTTACGTAATACCAGACCACGTTGTCACCATTGGAGAGAACGTAGTTACTGCAGGCCGTCATGGGCGTTGCGCCGTTAACGGAGTACATCCAGCCGCTCGTGCCGCCATGCTCCTTCTCGGCCAAACCGCCAATAGCGGCGACATACGTGCCATACGACGAGCCGTGCGCATTCACGGAAAGGCCCAGGGCGCACAGGGCATCGTAGACCGTAGCGCCCTCGTTGAAGGTGAAGGTACCGCCAGAAGACACAGGATTGCCTACGGCGCTCGATGTGACCGAAACCGTCACCGTGACGTAGCCAGACTGCTGCGAGCCGTCCTGATTGCCCGCAGAGGCGCCGCCACTGTTGGATGCAGACCCACCGCCAGACACCGAGCCACCGCCCGAAGAAGAGCCGTCAGAAAAACTCGATCCACCAGCGGATTCGGAGCCCTGTCCGGCAGACGTGTTGTTGGACTTCTTGCCGCCCTTGTCTTCGGACTTCTTCTCCTTCGAATCCTTTTTTGAGTCCTTCGACCCGTCCTTCGCATTGTCCGAAGATTTGGAGTCCTTGGGCGCAGCCTTGCCCGAAGCGGTAGTCGAGCCGGAAACCGACGCATCCTTGGCGATGACGCTTTCCCCTGTCACAACCCGCGCAATCCAGTCGATGGACCATGCACCGCTGACAGAGGGGTGGACAAAACCCAACGAGACGACAATGAGTGCAATACAGGCGGTTGTCAGGACGCCAACAAGCGCCTTGCGCCGAGGGGCGGACGCCGCCGAAGCGGCGCCCTTTTGCTTTGCATCGTCGAGCTGAATGAACGACGAGTCGGGCTGCTTGGAGTCGGCGTCCTGGGGTTTATTGGACACAGCCCTCACCTACCGACGCTTGGTAAACACGAACACGCCGATGACCGCAAGCCCGATCACGCCGGCCGCAACACCAACGATGGCAAGCGGATTGAAGCCAGACTGCTGCACAGGAGCCTCAGCGAACTTCTTAGCGGTAGTCGCGGCAGCCGAGCCCGTATCGGACTTGGAGCTGGACTTACCGGACTTCTTGTCCTTCTTGTCCTTCTTGCCGGACTTATCGGAATCCTTCTTGGAATCCTTGTCGTCCTTGGTCTTAGTCGTGGTCGACGACACCGGCTTCTGACCCGGAGCAACAGCACCGCCAGCCTGCTGGCCGTTTGTGCCGTTACCGGAGCCAGAGCCAGCACCGGCATTACCCGAGCCGCCGTTGGATCCGCCATTGCCACCGTTGGAACCAGAGTCGCCATTGCCGCCAGGGTTAACGGCATTCTTGGTCCACTTAGCATACAGCGTCATATCAGCCGTCACCGCAGCGTCAAATTTGTACGCTTCCGTGCAAGCCTCATCGGTATACCAGCCAGCGAAGGTGTAGCCCTCGCGTGTCGGATCGGCAGGCTTGGCGATAGAGCCGTTGGCGGCCGTGGTCTGGAAATCGACCTTGGATCCCTCGCCAGTGTTAAACGAGACCTTCATGCCAGCGTTCAGCTTAAACAACGCGCCAGAGTCGTTGATGTAGTACAGGTTGCCCTTGGCATCACACGCGATCGGCGAGTCGCAACAGTTATAGTGCCCCGTCGCGCTAAACACACCAGATGCCTCGGCATCGCCCAGCTTGTAGCGATAAACGCCACCGCCTGAGGTGTAGTTAACGAAATCAGAGGTCTCACCGTAGTTAACCGTAAAGTACACATACGTGCCATCTACCTGAGTGCTCACCAGCGGAGCGCCCTTAATGCCACCAAGAGTGCCAGCCGTCAGCTGGGAGCCGTCTGCCGTCGTGATCAGCGTCGTAGCAAAGTCCTTGTTCAGATCAATGATAGCGAGCGCCGCGCTGCCATTGGCTTCGCCGCCGACAATCAGCTTGCCATCATACGTCGTAGGCACGCATCCACATCCCGTAAGGCCAAGGTCGACCACACGCTCCTCGGTAATACGCGAAGCGGCATCCGCATCGCGTGAGTCGCCATCAGAAATCGCCAACACGTGCAGCTTGCCGTCGCGCGAAATCAGATAGGCATGGCTGCCATCATCCGAAAGCACGCAGGTGGAGTTGACAATCGCTCCAACCGAAACGCTGCCGAGCACATCGCCCGAAGACTTGCTGAGCATCTCGACGGTACCAGCACTGGTGGGAACCAGGACAAAGTCATCACCCACTGTAGCGCCTGTCCAGTAATAACCCTCGTCGGCATTGACATGCTGCCAAGAAACAGCGCCGGTCAGGATATTAATACGCGTCAGATGACCGTTATTGTACGTACCCTTTCCATAGTCGACATCAACGGTGCCGACATAGAGGTAATTGCCATCAACCGTCAGCTGAGAATTCGACTGAGCAGTCTTGTTCACGGAGTCAGTGACCCAAACCGTTGTGAGCGCGTCAGCCGTCAGGGCCTGGACCGCACCGCCGTCAAGCGGAACGATAACCAAACCGTTCGCATAAATCGGGCGCGAGGTGTAACCGACCGCAGCCTTAAGATTCGACTCGTCAAGGACCTTGCCCGACTCGGCGTCAATCTTTAGCAAACGCTTGTTGACGGCAAGATACACGTTGCCGTTCACGACGATAGGTTCACTCGCGTTGGGATACGCCGAACCAGAATACGCCTTCCAATCGAACGTCCAAGAGCTCGCTAGCGCACCCGTAGGCGTCGAAACGTTCTCGACCGCCGCATTGGACTTGCCATCCCAATCGGACTTCCAACCGGACGGACGCGGGGCGCTCGGATTGACGACGACCTCGTCGGGATTAGGCACCGTATCGCCGGCAGCATAGGCCCAGACAATCGTGTCGCCCGATTTGACAACGTAGTCATTGTCAAGCTGATTAGCAGGAACACCGTTGACAAAGAACGACCAGGCACCAGACAGCTTGGTACGATCAACCGGAGAGACGAGGCTATGGACGCCCCAATAGCCCTGCTGGTCGTACATCTCAGATTCGATGCCAAGGGCATCAAAATAGGCGGCAGTGGCGTCCTTGATCGTCGTGCCCTCAACAAACACCTGCGTCGAAGGATCGGTCCAGCGCTGTGCCTTATCGCCCTTCTTGCCGATGATCTCCATCGAGACAGAAACTTGACCGGGCATGGTGCCATCGGAACCATAGACCCAGGTAATCTCATCGCCGGCCTTGAGCGTGTAGTTGCCTGCGCCGACATTGGCCTTCTTGCCGTTGACAAAGAACTGCCAGTATTTCCAGGTACTCTCGTTAACCTGCTCGGTCGAAAGCGTCACGTTCTTATTGAACGGTGACGTCAGAGAATTGAGGAACCAACCGTACGAGCCCTTGCCCGTGTCGGCGCCAATGCCGGCCTGCTTAAAGACCTGCTCGGAAAGATCGGCAGCAGTTGCGCCCTCTTCCACCAGCGCGGTCGTAGGCTGAGCCCACGTTTGCTGAGCACCTGAAGCATCCTGGCCGATAACGGTGCAGCTTACCGAAAGCTGGTCGGTGGGCGCAGCGTCACCGTACTTCGAGTAGCACCAGACGACAGAGTCGCCCGCTTCGAGAGTGTATTTGCCAGCGCCAACCGACGCCGCAACGCCGTTGATGAACAGCTGCCAATAGGCGCCCGTAGCATGGTCGTATGCAAGGGTGCGATCGGCTTCGAAAGGCGACGTAATGGAGTTGAGCACCCAGCCCCAAGCGCCGTTGGGATCGTAGTCGGCCTTGAGGCCGGCCTGCTTAAAGAGCTCCTCGGAAAGATCGGCGGCAGTCGAGCCATTCTTGAGCGTGTACTGCGAGGCGGCAGCCCACGTCTGCTGCTTGCCCTTGGCATCGATGCCAATGACGGAGCATGTCGCCGTAACCTCGGGACTATTTTGGCCGCTCGTGCCCAGAACCGTGATCTTTGCCGATACGTCCTGGTTGGCAAGCTTGGCATACGTGGCATTGTCGGGATAGCGCTCAGCATAGCGAGCGTACTTCTCGCTCGTCAGGCGCGAGGAAACGACAACCTTCGTGTTGTACTGCGGCTGCGTGACCTTGAGATTCTCTGCGGAGACAATAGAGCTGTTGCTCGACTTAAACAGACGCCAATCCTGCCCGGACATCGCGTCATAGCCAGGCAAATCCACCGGAACAATACCAAGGGACGTCGAATCGGTCGTCGTCTTGTTGTAGCTCCAGGCAAGGTTGCCGTCGGCATCGAGATACGCCTTCTGGAAGGCATGCATGTCCGCCGAAACGGCATAGGCTTTCTGGCCATTCAGAATGGCGGCAGCATAGCCGGCCTTCGCCTTTTCCATAAGAGAAAGCTCGGTATCGAGCTCGCCCTGGTCCTGTGGAGTAATGGCGAAGTCGAGGGTCTTACTAGCCGTGACCTCGGCGTTCGATTTGTCGGTCACCGTGAGGGTGATCTTGGTGTTTGCAGCCTTGGCTCCGGGCAGCGGCTGGTAGACCGTGCCCTTGTAACCGTTGAACGTGATGTCATCGGTGCTGGCGGAGTACTCAACCTTGTAGTACTTGCCGTCGATATTGAGCGTGCTCGTGCGCGGCATCTGCAGGTCGGCGGTCAGGCCATCCTTGTTGGCAACCGTTTCGGTGCCGGAGTATTTAATGTTGCCGTAGGTAAAGGCCGCATCGACCTTTTCCTGCAGTGCCTTCTTGTCGGCGGCGACCTTCTCGGGATCGCCCTTGACGGTGAGCTTGAAGTCGTGCGAGCCGGCAAGCTTGATGTCGCCATTCGTAACCGTAACCTTGGCGGTCAGCGTCACGTCTCGATCGCTCGATGCGCGCGAAACCTTACCCGTCTTATCTTCCCAGCTATAACCAGAAACAAACAGGCGCTCGGTGTCGGAGCTTGTCCATTCAACAGAGAATTTCTTTGCGGAACCCGCCTTGTACGGAAGCGTGACATTTTGGGTCACGCCATCGGCGGACTCGCCCGCCGCGTAGCCAATCTGCAGGGATTCGGCAGCACTGTCAAGAAGGTCTTGCAGCTTAGCCTCGTCCCAAGCAACCTGCACGGACTTGTTGGGCAGGTAATACTCGGTCTTGCCATCGCGCGACAGTTCAAACGCCACATCGGCGTTACGCAAACCGTCGATGTTGTAACCGGTGTAGTCGTTGGGATCGATGTAGAAGAACGTCACATCGCCGTTGGTCTTATCCTGAGCGTCGGAGATGCCAACCGTAGCCTTGGCATCCTCAGCCTTAAAGAGCACGCCGTCCTCGGAGACCTTGACGTCAACGTCAGTAAATCCCAGATCGGCAAGCTGTGCCTTCAGCGCGTCGTTAACGTTGCCGCCCTTAGCGCTGTAGTCAACAACAATCTGCTTGTTAGCATCGTTAAGCTTTTGGACTGCAGCCTCAAGCGAGCCCGCGGCGATAACCTTGTTGGCAGAGACAATCTCGACCGTCGAGCTGCCGCTCGTAGCGACAGCCTTCAGATACTTGCCAGCAGCAGATGCCGAGACCGTCGCCTCGGCGCCCGACATATCGGACAGCAGCGTCCAGTCGGCCTCCAAAGCCTTCGCATCGTCCGCCGCATACCAGGCAACAGTCGCCTGAGTGGTCACGTCAATGCCGTTGGTGGCCGAACCGTCGGCGCGCTTAGCCTGCGCCGTCGCCTTGACGCTATCGCCCGAGACGAGATGGGTCGAATCGCTATTGATCTGCGGCGTAGTGATCACGCGCAGCAGGTTATACTCCCCCGCCGCGGTAACGCTGTCGGACGAAACCCATTCAACCGTGTTGTCGAGAGCGTTCGCCGTAACTTTGATGCGCTTGCCAACAAGCGCGTCCGAAATGGTCAGGCTGCCATCGGTCGTATCGATGCCGTCGGTGAGCTCTGTCCAATCGGCATCGCCCTCGCCCTTGGCATACCACGCCATGGTGAGCTCGGCATCGTCGGGCACGTCTTTGGTCGAGCCCGACCAGCTGCCCGGAACCTGCACGCTCGGCGTGATCTTTGAACCCACGCTCAGCGTAACGTTCTTATCGGCAAGCTCAATGCCCGCCAGCTTGTACTGGCCCTTGAGCGTCACGGGGCCGAGCGGGGCAACGGACTGCGTGCCGCCGTAGGAGCTCTTCTTCTGCGTGCTGGAAACGGTGTTTTCGCTCGTCACCTTCACGCGCAGGTACTTGCCGGCATAGGCGGCGTCAACGGTATAGGTGGCCTCGGTAGCACCGGGGATATCGGTATAGGCGGAGTCGTAGCTCGAGCTGCTGTTTGCATACTGCCACTGGTAGGTCACATTATCGGTGCGGTCGATATAGTGATAGTTGGAGCCGTCCTTTTTGCGCACCTTAGTCTTGAGCGTATCGCCCACACGTACGCCGTTGGTGGCGGGAGAGCCCTCGAACTGCACGTCGTAAAGCTCAACTTGGCCAGCGACGGAGACAGGACCCGCCGCATAGTACGGCTTCTGCTCGCCATAGCCGCCGTTGGCCTTGGCCACGACGTAGTAGCCCTTAAGGGCGGCGGTCACCGTCAGGGTGTTACCGGTCTCACCCTCGATAGGCGTGTTGCACGAGCTGGCGGTATTCGACTTGCCCTTGTACCACCGCCACGTGACATGCGAGTCGGAGGTAACGTCGGTGGAGCCCGCCTTGGCGGTCGCCGTAATCGTGGAACCAACCTCGACTTTGCCCGAAGTCGGGCTCATGGTCACGCTCGTGACATTAATTGAACCGGCGGCAGCAACGAGAGCGCCCGTCGAGTTGGTCAAGCTCGAAGAGCCGATCTTCGAGGACACCTTGCACTTGAGGTACTTGCCACCCAAAGCGTCGGTAAGCTCGAGGGTCTCACCCGTGGCGCCCGCGATATCGGTATACGCGCCGCTCTTGGTGTCAGAGCTCTGCCACTGGAAGTTGAGCTTGTCCGCGTCGACGAACGCGCCGTACGCGCCGCCCTTCTCCTTGGCGCGGGCCTTAGCGGTATCCCCCACCGTAAAGACGCTCGTGTTGTCCTTGGTGTTAACGATGGACACGGCCGAAATCTCGACCGCACCGGCCTGCTTGACCTTGCTGGAAGTGGTCTTGTTCACCGTGTTGACGCCAGCGTTGGCCTCGACCCTGATGTACTTACCCTCAAGGTCGTCGCCCACCACGAGCGTAGCGCCCGTCTCGCCCTCGATCTTGGTAAATCCCGAGTACTGCGAGGTGGATGCGGACCACGTGTAGGTGACCTTGGCATCGGCGGGGGCTTGCTGATAATAGCTTATGTACGGAGTCGCCGTCAGGGTATCGCCTATGCTCGGCGTGTCACTATTCAGCTTGACGCTGTTAAGCTCCATCTGACCGGCGCCCAGCACGGGACCGGGGATGTAATTGGAGTTAATGCCCGAGCCGTACGCAGCGGGCCCGTAGTAATCCTTGCCATCCGCCGTCACCTTGCAGATGAAGTACTTGCCCACCATGGCGTCGGTGACGGTGAGCGACTGCTCGTGGCCTACGACCTCGGTGTAGTCGGCGACATTGCTGCTGGCCCTGGTCGTGCCGGCGAGCCAGGTGTAAGTCCAGGTGCCGGGATTGGCAACGGAATAAGACGAGCTATAGTAGTCATCCTCATCCTCGTCATATATGTTCGCCCAAAGCGTTTCGCCCACGCTGAGCGCACCAGACTTCCACTGGAAAGAAGAGGCGTTGTCCTTATCCTTGGAATCCTGAATGTAGACCTTGGCCTCGCTCGAAAGCGTCGCGGCGGAAGCGGCGGCAACGGCGTTCTTCTGCTCCGAAGCAGCAGGCACCGCGGGAGAGCTCTCGGACTCAGTCGCGTTGTCTGCTGCGGCGTCATCGCCATTCGCGGCACTCGCAGTTGCGCCCTGATCTGCGCCGGCGTCATCGGCAGCAGCGCTCGCCGCCGCACTGTTCGCGCCGGTGCCGGCAGCAGCGCCATCGTCGGCCGCCGCGCCCTCGCCGCCCGTTGCGGCCTGAGCCACGGCCTCGGCAATGCCCTCGGCACCCTCAGCCCAAAGTTGCGCCGGCGTGGTGCCAAAAGCCATGGCAAAAGCCAGGAACGCCACCAGACCGCGCTTGGCTACGCCACGGGCAATCGCTCCATGGCGACGCCACGAGGCGCGCTGGCACTCGTCCTCAAACATATCCATTTGTCTCCTATTGTCTGTACTTGGAGCATTGCCAAGCGGCTGCCCCACGTCATCGCGCACATTGCGCTCGAGTACCCCCATCGGGGTCCCCCTTCCCTCCAGAGCCCAACGCGTACCGGCGGCTTTCGCCACGGCCGCGTACAAGATGGGAGGCGATCCGACTTAACCTTAACGGCCCGGGCGCATCGTCCGATCTGCGATGCGGACATCCCGAGCCAAGAGGAATTACGGTTACTGGTACAGCCGGGGATTTGCACCCCAATTCTCCCAAACGCGCAGGAAAACCGCGCATTCGTGCGTCTCCGCACCACCATCTAGGCCATCGATTATTACTGTCAGTATGGTAGCACGCAAAAGGGCCCCGCACACAGGCGAAGCCCGAGGTAAAAGCTATGGTTTGCGATAGAAAAGGGTGAGAATGGAGTGCCGAGCAAAATAATCCGTTTCCCCCGACCCGGGAAATCGTTAACGCTTGCCGCCGTGACTGTTGCGCCAGATCTCGCGGCCCAGCATCAGCGCCAGCACCAGCGCACTCACGTAGCCCATAAAGCCGATGACCGGGATACCGAACACAACCGGCTCGATGCGCGCGTAGTACACCACCGACGAACCGATAAACAGGCCGGCGATAACAATTGCCATCGACATGCGGTCGATAATTCCACCCAGCTGTCGCAGCGCCTTATCGCTACTCATGATCTGCGTGTTCACCTTAAGCTGGCCGCGCGTGAGCATGCGCGACGCCAAGCCCAGATACTCGGCCGCCTCGAGTGAGCCTTTTGCCGCTCGATAGCTGCTCGCGGCAAGATCGCGCCCCATTTCGCGGACGCGTGCATAGGTGCTCTTTTCGTTTTTGATGTGCGTCTGGATGATCTGGATCATGTTGACGTTGGGCATGTACTCGGTCAGCAGGCCCTCGAGCGTCACCATGCCGCGGGCGAACATCGTCACCACACTCGGCAGCTCAACGTCGTTTTTGCGCGCCAGGTTTAGCAGCGAGGTCAAAAACTCGCCGATATCCAGGTCCTTAAGATCGAGCCCCGCAAAGTCGGCAACGATAAAGTCCAGATCGGACAAAAAGGCCGAATGGTCGAGCTCGGCCGAATCGCCGCGCGTCACGGCAAAGCGCATAAGCGAGTCCTTGAGCTTGGGCACGTCGCCCTCGGCCACGGCGAAAATCATGTCCTTGACGATACCGCGGTCGTGGCTCGACATGCGCCCGACCATGCCCAGGTCGATAAAGTAGACGATGCCGTCCTTGAGAATGATGTTTCCCGCATGCGGGTCGGCATGGAAAAAGCCGTCGTCGAGCACCTGCGTCGAATAGTCCTCGACAATCGCCGAGCCGATCTTTTCCAGGTCATAGCCCTCGGCTACCAGGCGCTCGGGATCGGCAATCGAGATGCCGTCAATGTAGTCCATGACCACGACGTGCTCGGTGCAAAGGTCCAAGTAGGATTTGGGACACGACACGCCATGGACGCTCTTATGGAACTCATAGAAATCGTTGAGGTTTTTGGCCTCGGCCAAAAAGTTGGTTTCCTCGCGAAACGAGGTCCACAGCTCTTCGACCACGCCGTGCAGGTCCACAAACTGGTCGGTGTTGACGAACTTTGAGACGATGCGCACCACCGAGCGAATGATGTCGATGTCCTGCGCCATGACCTGCTGCGCGCCGGGGCGCTGCACCTTAACGGCCACGTCCTCGCCCGTCACCAGGCGGGCACGGTGAACCTGCGCAAGCGACGCGCTACCGAGCGGATTGGGATCGATCGCGTCGAACATCTGCCCCAGGCGCTGGCCGTACTCCTCTTCCAGACAGCGGAGCACCACCTCATACGGCACCGGCTCTACGTCGGAGCGCAGGCGACGCAGCTCGTCGCAAAACCGCTGCGGCAAAATCTCGGAGCGGTTAGCCAGAATCTGCCCCATCTTGACGAACATGGGGCCGAGCTCTTCGAGCAGACGGCGCAGGCGGACCGGCGTGAGGTTATCCCACACACGATACTTTTTGACCAGGCGAACGATCTGACCGATGCGTTCGCGGCGACCTGCCGGTGTGAGCTGGTATTCCTCGTCCGGCGCCATCGCGTCGGGCTCCTCGGGGACCATATCGACAGCGCGCGGCTTCTTGCGAGCGCCCGAGACGGCGGCATCGACCTCGTCGACAACCGCCGCCTCGTCACCCAAGGGATCTAGATTGTTGTAATCGGTGGTGGAATCTGCCATCTGCGCTGCTACTCGGCCTCTTCGGCGTCCTCTGCGTCGTCGGGCTCAACGGACTCGACGGGCACCGAGGTCACGTTGTCCTCGACCGAATCGACGATGTCGCGCACATGGGCCAGGAAGGCCGTGCGCTCGGGGGCGGTCATAACGCGGACGCGGGCCAGGATGAGCTCGTCGAGCACGCGCTGTGCCGCAGTCTCGCCCTGCATGCCCAGGCGCTCGGTCAGGTCGGAGATGGTGCCACCCGCCTGCTCGAACATATCGGACACGCTGCGGGCGATATCGGGGATGCCGGCATCCTTGCGGACATGCTCGCCCTTGGTACCGAGGTCGTCGAGAACCTTCTTGCCGCCCTCGACGGCAACGGCGGCGGCGCCGAAGCCCACGTTGATGGCACCGTTAACAAGCTGATCGAGTTTCATAACCATGGTTGGCTCCAATCATGAACAACTGCATTGGCCTTCTTGTACCCAAGATTGGGCGAACGACACAAAATCGTTTTACCGCCAAGATAGGAATCGAGCGGGGCAAAGCCTTCGACGGCGTTTGCCCCGCTCGCTCGTCGCAAGGTGGGCTTTACCTTACATTGTCGTTCATCGCGAAGGAGTTCTTCATGGCACAGCTCGTGGTGTAGAGCACCTTGCCCAACAGAGCATCGGTCTCCACGCGTACGCGCTCGGCAAAGGCCTCGTTGGCGCGGGCGAGCTCGGCGGGCACCTCGGCCTCGGGCAGTGCGGCTACGACAGCGTCAACGTCGTGAATCTGCTTGTGGCCCATGCCGCCGACCTTCTCCTGATAATCCTCGACCGCGCGACCGCACTCATGGAAGCGAACATCGGCCAAGGCACCAATCAGGCGATTTGCCCAATAGAAATTCTCGGACGTCACGCGAGCCTGCGTGTCGGCATAGTACTCGGGCATGGTCTCGACGTTGGCGTACAGCGGTACGAGCGCGTTAAACGAGTTGGAGCCAAACGCCATCCACTGCACGGCGCGATACGCCGGCTGTGCATAGGGACGCAGCTGCAACACGGCGAGCTGACTGTTGCGGTTGATGCCGATGGGACGATAGGCGCCGCGCGTGGCGGGCGTACCCTTGCTGCCGTAGCAGTCGTACTCCGTGCCCTGGTAGTGACTCGAAAGCACGTACTTGATGTCCTCGAGGGTCACCTTGCGCTCGGGCACGCGGCTCCAGGGGATGTCATCGCTCTCGGGCGTGTAGTCGGCCTCGGGACCGTCCCACACATCGCTGGGGTTGAGGCAGCGCTGCATGTACCAGGCGCGCGGCGTGTTGTAAACGTGGTCGCTGTCACTGTGCGAGCCAAAGGCCTCGCGCGGGTTAAAGACCGCAGCGGGACCATCGCCCTTAACACCCAGCGTCAGGTCCAGATGCCACTCGGCCATCCAGGAGCGCAGGTCGGCGGAGCACATATGATCTGCCTGGGTGCCCTCGGCATCGTCCAGGTCAAAGCTGTCGATACCCAGCTGGTTAGGCATGGTCACATAGGCGTCATCGGGCACGCGTTTGGCGATCCAGTGGTGGCCGCCGATGGTCTCGAGCCACCAGATCTCGTCAACGTCACTAAAGGCAATGCCATTGTTCTCGTAGGTACCGTAGCGTTCGAGCAGGTCGCCCAGGATGCGCACACCGTCGCGGGCGGACTTGGCGTACGGCAGCACCAGGGTCACCATATCCTCCTCGCCCAGACCGCCGGACTGCGCCGGCACATAGCCGTCCTCGCCCTCGTTGCCCTTGGCGGGCACGTAGTCCACGAGCGGATCAGCGCCGCGGACGCGCTCGTTGGTGGTGAGCGTCTCGGTTGCGGACATGCCAACATTGAGCTCGTTGAAGCCGGCCTCGGCCCAAATGCCATGACCCGGGACAACGTCGGGGACGCTTGTGTAACGCATGGGATTGTCGGGCAGCTCAACGGTCAGGTGGCTCAGGACACTCGTGTAGACACGCGGCTGCTCGTCGGGGTGCACCACGCGCATGCGCTTGGGCTCAAACACCCCGTTGGACGAGTCCTCGTTGCGGGCGACCAGCGTCGACCCGTCGTAGCTCGCGTTCTTACCAACCAAAATCGTTGTGCACGGCATGCGCATCCTCCTTGAGCGAAGAAATCAAACGGCAACAGTGTATCGCTTCGGAGCAAAAAGGGCGAAACCGCCGCCCCGGCAGCCCCTGTGTGCAAAAAATGCCAAATATGAGTACTGTCACCAATTTAGTAGCAGCAAATTTCCTCGTAACGAGTGCCGAAAATCCCCATTTGTCCAAAAGCAAGACAACGTTATTCCCCATAGGTTCAATAAAATAAGCTCCCTAACGAGAATGAATATCGCTAGGAAGCCAAAAAGACCTAAAACATATGTGACTATCTTGGCAACAGTACTCATATTTGGCGTTTTTTGCACAGTGGGTATATTACTGACCCTTCATACAGCCCAAAACGCCTATTTCGATGCACGCTCCGACGCCTCAATCACGTGTTTGGCGAGGATCGCCGTGGTCACAGCCCCCACGCCGCCCGGCACGGGAGTAATTGCGCCAACAACCGGCTCCGCAGCATCAAAATCGACGTCGCCGACCAGCTTGCCGGCGGCCTCGTCCCAGTTAATACCCACATCGATGATCGTCTGGCCCTCGCGAACCGCATCCGCGCCAATCGTGTGCGCACGTCCAACCGCGGCAACAACAATGTCGGCAGAACGGCACTCGGCAGCCAAGTCGCGCGTATGCGTATGGCACGTCGTCACTGTGGCATTGCGAGCCGTAAGCATGGCGGCAACGGGACGGCCAATTACCAGCGATCGACCGACGACCGCGACCTTGGCCCCATCCAGCTCAACGCCGTAATGGTCCAGCAACGCCAGCACGGCCTCGGCCGTGCAAGGAGCAAAGCCCTCGCCACGACCCGAAAGCGCGGTGAGCAGCGAGGCAGGTGTCATGGAGTCAACATCTTTGGCGGGATCGAGTGCCGCGGCAACTGCATCCTTGTCAAGCCCAGCGGGCAGCGGGCGAAACATCAGGCAACCGTGAACAGCGGGGTCGGCATTGATGTCCTTAATAGCCGCCAGCAGCTCATCCTGCGAAACATCGGCAGGAAGCAATACGCGGCGAGCCTCAATCCCAACCTTCTCGCAGCGCTTGAGGGCGCCGCGCTCGTAGGACAGGTCGTCCTCGCGCTCGCCCACGCGCACGATAGCAAGCGTCGGAACAACGCCGCGCTCGCGCAGAACAGCACAACGATCGGCAAGCTCCTCAGTCAACGCGCGGGCGACGGGAGCGCCCTTCAACAGCTCAGCCATGGCTATCCCCTCTTCCTTGCGGCGTCAGCGGCGCGGCGCGCCAGCGCATCGGCGCGCGGCAGCCACGTATCGAGCAGATCGTCGCACGCCGCCTCGAGCTCCTCGGCGCGGGCACGATCCTTCATAGACGTGGTGTTCGCAAAGAGCGTCAAGCTCGCGCCCTGCATGGCAGCGCGGCAGAATACGGCACCGCACGCCACATCGGAGAGCAGTTGCCGCGAGCCCTTGTCCGCCATGTCCTCGAGCAGCGCCAGCGCACGACCGCACGCATCCATAATGCGGTACGGCGGCATGGCCGCCACGTGCAGCGCATCCTGAATCGCAGCCGGTCGAGCCGGGTCATCACGAGGAATACCGTATGCCGCAGACACCCGGCCGTACGCACGAACGTCCTCGGCAACTAGACCTACAAGTTCCTGTGCCAACTCATCTGCCTGGGCAAACGCGTGTGTCAGATCGTCCGCGCGATCGGCAAGCGCGGGGTTCGTCGCGCCATAGCGAGCAACCATCCCGCACAGCGAGGCACCCAGTGCTCCCACAAACGCGCTCGCGCTACCGCCGCCGGGAACCGGCTCGCGCGCGGCAAGCGCCTCGGCAAACCCTCGGCAGGTTTTGTCCATCATCTCTTGACTCATCGAAACACCTCTGCCCACCGCGCCGGCCACCACGGGCCGCACGCATAATAAAAATAGGACAACGACGCCAGGAAGCGGTTGTCCCATTCATCGATCTTGTCCAAGCCAGTCTAGCCCATAAGACAAAGACTGTCAGGAGCACTGGCTATCGACGTTTCCGATTGCCGGCTATAGGTACGGGCGCCTAGTCCACCTGGAACGTCGGCAACAGTGTATCGATAACCTTCGACCCCATGTCGCGGTTTGCAGTCGAGTACTCCAAATGCACCATGGCAATCGTCGAATCCGTGACGATCGTCTTTTCGTAAATGATCGTGTCGCCCTCGCGCCACGAGACCACGTACCAGTTGTCGCCCTCTGCGGTATAGAGGTCGGCCTTGCCCGAGGTGTCCGCGTCGACAAACATCTCGTGCGAGGTTTCTTCGTTAATGTTAACGTAGCCAAACAGGTTGATCACAAAACCCGTCTCCGGATCCTCATACCTGGCGCCACTGCCGCTGGGAGTATCTTCCATCTCAAAGCGATTGGGAATCGACATGCTATACGGATGCATGTCGTTCGTGTACGTATACACATCGGTTAGGTAATCGTCCGAATCGCCCGAGCCGTAGTATGCCGATTCGTCCTCGGGAACGGCCTCGTCATCCGACGACGAAGACTCCTTGGCCTTGGACTTGTCGCTCTTCTTCTTGGCAGAAGAATCCTTCTCGTCCGAAGACCCGGTATCGATCATCGAGATTTGCGTGTCAGAGCTCTTGGACCCGTTAAGCATCGCGAGCGCGAACACCGTGCCACCCCCAAGGAGTACCACGGCGGCACACGCCACCGCGATGACAATCGGAGCTTTGCTCTTAGGCTTTTGAGGCGCGGGCGCGACCGGCGGCATCGACTGGGTCAGGCCCGGAGCAGAGGAAGGACCAGCGCTCGCAGGCGTCGGCGCGGAGCCACCCGCAAGCGACGCCCCGCAATGCGTGCAAAACGTCGATCCATCGGGAACTTGCTGTCCGCATTTTTGACAGAACATCGTTCGACCTTTCGTGGTTTAGCTTTTGTCACAGCCAAGTCTAAAACCTCAAGGCGGCATCGCTGTTGCGCAACATTGGGAGCATCAACCAAGCCGCACGCTTGCCCAGCGCCAGGCCCACCTTGCGGCAAGCCCGCACACGTAAACATGGGACATATGGCCCACCTTTCGAGACTCCCGGGCAGCACATGCTGGGGCATATCTATAAGTAAGGAACCCGTTGGGGAACGGCCGCGCAACGGCCACAAGCGATGAACGGAGGCATAAGCCGCACAGTACACAGAGACATCCGCCGCCAGCGCAATCAGTACCCCAACAGTATGCGGCGCCGTGATGTCATCGGCAGACAAGGAGGACGCCACCATGAAGAAAAAGACCCTATCGATCCTTTCCCTTTGCATCGCCCTCTTTGCCGCACTCGCCCTTGTCGGCTGCGGTGGGAACGCATCGGGCGGGGGCGGCAGCGCCGCTAAGAGCGAGAGCAAAGAAAAGGCCCCGGTTGCCAAGAAGACTGACTTCATTTGGTTTAAGGTCGAGATGCCCGAGAGCGTTGGTGTAAGCGACTCCGCTGGCAAGAATGCCGACAAGGTCCAGCTCACTTTCCCCGAAGACGAGAACGGTTCGGCCGATCGCTTTATCCCCGTTTGGAAAAAAGCGCTGACGGCAGAGGAATCCCACGCCGACCAGGCAGAAAAGAAAGGTGATACGTTCCAGTGGAAGGATGGCGGATCCGTCGAGTATAACGGCAGGACATGGCTCGTCGGAACGTACGAGGACAACAGCGGCGTCTCAACCCTCCTCTTTACCGACGTTGAGCCGGGAAGCGTCTACATCCTTATCTCCGGCTTCGATCTGCATAAGAAAGAAGCCGAGGCGCTCCTCAACTCCATCGAGTTCCCCGATGACATGGGAGAGGCAGTTTCCGAGGCACGCGAAGTCGAGATTTCGAGCATCGAGATCAAGTAACGGGACCCCGCACACGCCCACGTACGCGCGCCCCATTAAAACAACGGGCGCCCAACCCGGGGAGGGCCGACGGCGCCGGCCCTCCCCTCTTTTGCGTCCGG
Source organism: uncultured bacterium (assembly GCA_905216105.1). Lineage (GTDB taxonomy): Bacteria > Actinomycetota > Coriobacteriia > Coriobacteriales > Coriobacteriaceae > Collinsella. Next base: position 16,533 of record CAJMSG010000015.1, read on the forward strand.
ACATATTGCCACTTAAAGGCGCAAATCCGGCCCTCAGAATGGGACACATGGCCCACCCTAGCGAGCCGTCCGCGCGTACAGTAAAGGCAGGTAATCCATGGGCGGTTACAGATCGAGGAGGACACGACCATGAAAAAGAAGGCCTTTGCGATTCTCACCCTCTGCATCAGTCTCTTTGCCGCAGTTGCCCTGGTGGGTTGTGGCGGAAGCGGTGGCGCTACCGGCAGCGGCGGTGGCGGCGGAGCAGAAAAGCCAGCCGTGGATATGAGGACTGACTTCATTTGGTTTAAGGTCGAGGTCCCCGAGGGCGTCGAGGTCACCGACGTCGCAGGCGATACCGCCGACAGGGCCCAGTTTAAGTTCACCGAGAGCGAGCACGCCAGCGATCGCTTCATCCCTGTCTTCGACCCTGACAAGAACGCCGACGAGCTGTTCGACTACGAGGCAAAGTGGAATGCCAGCTTTGAGTGGACCGAGAATGACCCCGTCAAGTACAACGGCAAGACTTGGCGCAACGCTTCCTATACACACTCGGGCGGCGTGACGACTGAGTACTTCACCGAAGCAGGCGGCGGCAGCGTCTACGTGCGCATCGACAACGTCGAGGAGCACAAGGACGCCGTCGAGACCATGATGAAGTCCCTGGAATTTGCCGACGACATCGCCAAGGCCAAGACCGAAGCCATGGACGTCAAGCTCGACGATATCGAGATCAAGCGCTAAGCAACTGGCGAGCGCAACGGGAAACACGAGCGCGGCGCAAGCAGGCGACGGTGACCCAGCGCTTCGTACCAAGGGAGGGTCGGCTCACCGGCCCTCCCTTTCTTATGCCGGTAGCCGACGAACGCGAGGGTGCCGGGCGGCAAAACCACCCCCAGTGCGGTAGCAGCACATAATGGACAAGCGCCCCAACGCGTCCGCCCACCGATTTATAGCGCCGCGCAGACAATTAAGCCAACACGTTTAGACATCCGGGCAGTATAGTGACCAAAACAAGAGCATATCCGCACCCTGCGAACGGAGGAGTTATGACCGAACACCACGCCATCAGCCGTCGAGCATTCACGTTGGGCCTAGGACTCGCAGCATTGTCGCCATTTGCAAGCCTGCCCGAAACCGCGGGATTGGGCCTTCCCGTGCGAGCGGCATTTGCAGACGACACGCCCACACCGGCGAAGAGCCTCCATAATTTCGTCATTCGCCTTCGCCCCGCGGGCTATTTTCGCACCGCAAGTGTCAACGAAGACGGAAACGTTATCGGCAACGTCTGCCACCTGTTTAATGACGGCACGTCCAACAAGCTCATCCTTGAGAACGTACTGACCGATGCGGACGGCACAAACTGGTATGCCATCCGCACCTTGCTCAATTTCGAAGAGCATAAAAAGACAGGCTACAGCATTTGGTCGGTCGATGGCGACTCGGACAAAGATGGAAAGGTCATCCACGTATGGAGCGGCGAGTATGACAACAAGCCCAGCCGCGCTTTTGCGTTCGAACCTCAGTCAAACGGAACCTATGTCATCCGAGATCGCACAAACGAGAAAAAGGATATTAATTACCTGGCAATAGAAAAGGACGGCAAAGACCAAGACAACAACAAGATCTGCCACAAGAGAAAGAGCATTTCGTGGGAGCTCGAGCTTGTCGGTTACGACAAGGGCGAGACCAATACCACGGTTAGCAGTATCGACTGGATCAGGTATAGCAGCTACACCGACGGGCCATGTTGGATGAAATACGTCGACAACAACAAGTTCCTCGACGAACTGAGCATCCCGGGCACGCACGATTCGGGCACCTGCAGCGTGGACAACGACACCGAGCCCCAATCCTCCCAAGCAAAATGCCAGCAGGATTACATCCCCACACAGCTGCTCGAAGGCGTTCGCTATTTTGATATTCGACTTGGAAAGGGTGAGAACCCTGGCATCGACCACGGAGCTTGTTACCTGCTCAAAAAAGACGGGAACTTTATGCATCTCTCCGATGTCATCGGGTACTTCAATACGTTTTTGAGCGAAAACCCGACAGAAGCGCTCATCATGCTTGTGTCGCGAGGCAATGACGAGGCTACCAACGAAAGCCTCACGACGGCCTTGGGCAAGGTTTTTGATGAGAACCCCGACCTGTTCTACACATCGAGCCGCATCCCCACGCTGGGCGAGGTGCGCGGAAAGATCGTCCTGCTGCGTCGGTTTGGGCTCGCCGGCAACAGCGTAAGCAGCCACACATGGGGCCTCGACCTCACCCAATGGGACGACAAAATCGCAGCACACACCGACAGCACCTCTATGTGTCTCGTTCGAGACGAGCGGGGCTTTGAAGCCGTGGGGAAAACGGGTGACGAAGAGCCCTATTGCACCAAGGTATACGCCCAGGACCATTACGAATGCACAGGAACCGACAAAATCGGCTGGGTCGATATGGCGCTGCAGGAGACAACCAAGCTCGCCCGCATCATGGTGGACGTCGAGGACAATGACGGGGCCAAGGTAAAGGTCCTGGAGCACAGCTGGTGTATCAACTACACCAGCTGCACGAACTACAAGCAAGGAAGCAATCCTTTTACCGCAGCACGAGTGGTCAACGAGCATCTATACAAGAGCCAGTATATAAACAGCACCGGAAATGAGAGCACAAAGGAGGACTGCCTCAAGCACATTGGCATCATTGCGTCCGACTTTGTTGATGCGGCACTGGCCCGAAGCATCTACCAGCGCAATTACGATACGCAGGGTACACAGCACAAGCAGACCGTTTCGTACTACCTCCCGACCCGCATGCGCATGACGTACGGCGATTCGTTGAGCGATGCCTCGCTCCAGGATGGCAAGACCGTTGGCGAGGGCTACTTCCGCCTCGTCGACAGCAGCAACGTACTCAACGTAGCAGCTCCGGACAGGGTTTTTGCCATCGAATACGTGGATGTCGACGCCCTGGGCAACGAAACCGCTACGGGACTGCAGGGCTCCGTGCCCATCCATGTCGACCCGCGCGCGCTGACGCCCCACTTTGAGGGGCTCGAAGGCCTTAAGGTCGGCGAGGATGTGCGCGCAAAGGTTGCAGCGGCGCTCGAGGGCAAGCTCGAAGGCGATGCCTGCACAGCCCAGCTCGAGTTTATGCACGATGCAAACGGCGCGCCGGGCACGGCAATGGCAGAGGGCGAGACATTTGCCGCGGGAACGTACTGGGTGCACGTGAACGGCCTTTTGGGCGACGCGGCGCAAAACTACAAGCTTGCCAGTGACGGAGCCGCAAGCTTTACTGTGACGGCTTCGGGCAACGCAGGCGCTACGGACACCGGCGACGGCGACGGCAACGGCACCAACGCAGGCGGCGCCGACAAGAACGACAAGGGCAACAAGCGCAAGGGCTCAGGCGAAAAGCTTGCCGGCACAGGCGACAACTCTGGCATTGCCGCCGGGCTCGCTGCCGCCGCCGTGGCGACAACGGTCGCCGGCGCGGCAATGCTTGCCAACGACCATGAAAGTGACGAAGGCGCTAGCGAATAGGCCAGCCGGCCTTTTGGGCGCATCAACTCGATGAGGGGCGCAGAACACCGTTCTGCGCCCCTGATTTTTACCTTGGTCCGAACGCCACCATCGGCTACATCACCATATTGAGCACGTTCACAAATTCCTTGGCCTGGGAATGACTGCTCAGCCTGTAGGAACAGTCGGTCAGTAACCTATTACGAAGGAGCACGCGCTTACCCTTGACCCTGTTGACACCCGTAATGTCCTTGAGGTAGACGATCTTGGTATGGGTACCGAAGAAGTTGTTCTTCACGACCGCCTCGATACGATTGGGATAGATGCTTATTCCCTTGAAAACGCCGGCACCCTTATCGTGAAACAACAACGTATTGTTATCCACGCGCGCCACCCCCATGGAGTTCGATAAAACTATCTCTATGACCACATTTTAGTCACTACAAACCCTTTTTGCGGTCACGCGCAGGGCACCAAAACGTGTCCGCACGAGCAAATAGACTAATACAACAACGAATATAAGCCGTTATCCAAGGATGGGCCGCAAAAAAAGGATTAGCAATAGCTAAGATTTAAGCATAAAACCCTTAGGAAGTGCTAATATATAGTTATTGAAAGAGGCTGAGATGCAGAGACGCGAATTGATCCGTATCCTCGAAGAAGCCGGCTTCATCTCGAAAGGAGGAACTAATCACGAGAAGTTCGTCAAAGGAGATAAACTCGTGCTCGTGAAACGCCACCGAGAGATTGAGGATCAAATTGCCAAAAGAATCCTAAGGCAGGCAGGGCTTCGATAGCTCATCCTCATCACATTTCGCATCGCTTTTTAGAGGAGGTCTTGCATGGTTTACGTATGGGAATTTGAGTTCTTTGATTCGGACGGTATGGTCGATGCCGTGCCATGTGGCTCGCTGGGCGGAGGAGGAACGTTTGGCTCCGATCTAAACGACGCCGTCGAAAGCGCCGCTGATTTTCTCGCATGTATGGTCGACGATCACCTTATGGGTGGCATTGAACTTCCCGCGCCGGATTTCGGACATGAGCCGCGACACGGCGGCAAGATTATCGCCGTAGCCGTCAGCCGCGAACTCGCCGACATCCCCGCCGTCACCGCAGCGGATGCCGCGCGTATGCTCGGTGTTAGCTCAGCACGGGTATCGCAACTGATAAATGCTGGGCTGTTGGATTCATGGAAGGACGGCACCAAGCGCATGGTGTCCAAAGCTTCCATCGAGGCACGACTCGCCGACGCACCAAAGGCAGGGCGCCCGAAAGAGATCCCTATTGCCGTATAAAGCAATAGCGTTGCGGGTTTTTCATTTGTCAGATTAGCTGACAAGCTCTCCCAATTCGGGACTCACTGCGTCCCGAATTGGGCTGGACACATTGCCGTAGGTAGCCGCGCATCCTCAATCCAAAGTACGAGAGGTGTTTCCCATGACAGACAGACCGAAAACAACGCTGCGCGACTGCATCTATGGGCTTGCCGTCGGCGACGCGCTGGGCGTTCCCTACGAGTTCAGGCCTCGTGGCACGTTCGAATGCACGGACATGATCGGCTACGGCACGCATGGGCAGCCCGCCGGCACCTGGAGCGACGACACATCTATGACGCTTGCTACCTG
>CAJMSG010000016.1:0-21086 GCA_905216105.1 uncultured bacterium
CGTCGCCGGGGCGCTCGGTCCAATCGAGCAAGCGCGTAATCTTGCCGTCGGGGTCGTCGCCAAAGATGCGACGCAGGTCGCGCGCGTTCTCAGCATCCATATAGACAATGTGATCCCAGTCGCCATACTCCGCGCGGCGCACCTGGCGCGCGCGGTGGGCAACGACGGGAATCCCGACTTCGCGCAGCTTGGCGACCGTGCCATGATGCGGCGGGTTGCCGATCTCCTCGGTTGAGGTCGCTGCGGAATCGATGACAAACTCCGCCTCGCGCCCAGCGCAGCGCACGAGCTCGGTAAGCACTGACTCAGCCATCGTCGAGCGACAGATATTCCCATGACAGACAAATAGGATTTTGCGCATTGGCTAAAACCTCTCGAATATCAGAGTTTTCGCAGATAATCGCACTGCTTTTTGATCCCTCGTCAAGGACAGAATATCAAATTGATTCATAAATGAGCGGATTATTCTTCTTTCCAGCGTCGTAAGAATTGTCGTAAAGAACGAGGGTTTACGACTTGTTGTCACAATGTTGACCGTCCTTTGCATCCAATTTTCAGCATATCCTCTCTGACGTCGTCGAAATCAAGATGGGTGTATGTGTTAAAAGTCACGTTGATGTCGGAGTGGCCCATGATGCATTTTAGCTTCGCAGGGTTCATTCCCCTGCGTGCCATCTTCGAGCAGAAGGTATGTCGGCAGACATGTGGTGTGATTTTGGGAAGCTCATCCTTGTAGATGCGATTATGTTTCTCTATCGCGTGGTGGAAGTACTTCTCCCAGTGCAGGGCAACACGCGGCATCTCGTTTTTATCAAGAAACAGAAAACCGCTAACACCGTCAACGACCGGCTCACTCGAAGGCTTTAGACGTTGCGCAAGGATACTCCTGAAACACTCTGTCACGGCTTGAGTCATGGGAACATAGCGGATCCCGCTCTCCGTCTTGGGACGTTCGATGTAGTATCGCATGTTGCTGGTCCGCTGAAGTTGCTTGTTTACCCGAATGCTTCCGTTTTTGAAATCAAGGTCTTCGACGGTAAGACCGCAGAATTCAGAAATGCGCAGGCCCGTATTTAGAAGGATGTAGATGGCGTCACGATAGCGGTGAAAGTGTTCATCGCCCTCCACGAAAGCAAGAAATCTGCGTTCTTGGTTAGTGGCCAAGGCCTTGCGTGTAACCATGTTGTTTGTCAGTATCGTTGCGAGCTCGAAATAGAAGGGATTTCGGCGAATCAGGCTGTTCTCCTCTGCCAGTTGAAACGCCGGTCTCAGAACACCACGGATGCTATGGATTGTGCTATAGCGCTTGCCGTGGATTTTTTGCAGGTTGATGAGCCATTCCTTGGCATCAAGGGAGGTGACACCGCATATTCGTCGCGAGCCGAATTCATCTGTAGCAAGAAAAATGAGGATTGTCTTGTAGGCGGCTCGAGTGGATTGTTTCACGGCAGTCTTTGTTTCAGTGTAACGAGATGCGAGTTCGTAGACTGTCATATTGTTCGGCGCGACCTTATCAAGCAGATCGCGCTGGATCTCATGCTCCAACGCGCGCAAGCACGGACTGGCTTTCTTCCCCTTCGGAGTTAGATCATGAGTTGTCAAGGTCCACGAGTAGACGCTCCGCGTTTTACCTCTTGCATCCACATACTTGAAGCAGTAACGGCCGTTTTTTCTCTGGCTTTCCCCGCGTCTGAGGATTCGCCCTTTGCTGTCTTTTCTCACAGTCACTAGCAGGCTCCTTCCTGTTCAGAAAAGAGCCCCGATGCGATATTTCAAGATTATCGCACGGGGCCCGATTGGTTAAGCTGTCAAGTGCGAAACGGTGTCGAGAAGCTCTTTATAAAGAGCGTTGGCGCAGGACGAGGGGGCGAGTCCTCGCGCATAACTCGAATATGGGTTTGTACGAGAGGAACCTTCGACCGGCCAGTATCCGTCGAGATCGTGCCTAAACTCAGAGAGACAGATCTCCCTCGTCTGCATCTCCGCAACGACGGAGAGGCGCCTCTCAAGTTGACCAAATCCGTCGACATCGTTTTGCGGACGATAAGTCGCGGATCGGCGCATCTGTTCTCCATAGAATTCCAAAGGGCTGTAGGGCGTCGTGACGATTACGAGATCGGCGGCTATCGCTTTGTCGGAATATCGGGACGGTGCCATCACCTCATGCTCCATCGCATAGGGATCCGTGATGCGAAGCAGGTCGGCGTAGGGGATGGATGAGGGACGAAGTTCGTCAAGAATCACCGTGTGCTTGCCCTCATACCCCTGAAAGATGTCTCTCGTAGATCCAGAGACGAAGAACGGTTCGCCCTTCCGCTTCGCATAGAGCTTTGCGAGGGTGGACTTCCCCGTTCCAGCAGGCCCGAAGATCCAAACTGATTCCACCCTTCTTTCGCCCTTGAGCATCAACCCCCGCCATTCCCGGGCCTGAACCTGAAGGCGGCGTGCATAAACGTCTTCGATCTGACGCTATGTCCGGGCATATTCGGATCCGGAGAGCTGAGAGATCAAGGACTCCTTGTCGATACGACCTTCGAGAAGGTCATCGAGAAGGACTTTGATGCTGCTATGGGACCTCGTTCGAGCAACGCGCGACTCAATAGAAGCAAGTAGCGCTGGGTAATCGAAATTGGAGCGCACGATTTTGGGGTCGTACTGATGCTTGGATCGTGCGCCATCCGTTCTGTGGCACAGGTAGGAAAAACCGTTTTCCACACCTGCCTTCCAAGCCTCGATGCGCTCAGGTTTATCTCCAAGGAGCTTCGCGATGCTATTGAGCGAGCGCGGATTCTGGAACTCCATCATCACGTGAAGATGCGCGGCTGCCGGACGTCCCGCGTCCGTCGTGTCGCTGTCGTGCACGATGCCCGCATAGCGCTTCGGGGCGAGTGTTTCGATTCTTCGGTACATTTCGTCCACAAGACGGGGCAGGTGATCGAGCTGCTGCTCGTACATCATCGCGCGGGTCTTCATGGGCAGAGAATTGGTCATGGTTCCGAGTCCTTTCTCGTAAATGAGCTATTTCGGGACGATTTTGGAACGCGCCCGAGGGTGCGCCTTGGGATAACAAGCTCCCCAAGGCGCATAAATGAGCAGAATTTCAAGTAATGGAACAATCGACGGGGTCCGCTTTTGCTGCGCGAAGCGGACCCCGCGGTGGTTATTCTCTGAAGTACAGGTCAAGGAGCCGCCCAAGCTCGCGGTACACGGGGAAGTCCATGATCGGAAAATGCACAAAGCCGATGCGGTCGTGCGCCCCGTCCGTACTGCTGAACCAAGCGTCGCCCGGGGAGAAGGTGCGAGGTGCACCGAGGTCGAGCAGGCGTTCCGCGCCCCATATGAGCCGCGCCTCGGGAAGCGTCGGCTTGAAGAGGACGCGGGTGCTGCACGCCGAGCGCAGCATCGACGGCAAGCCCCCCTCCTCAACAGACGCCTCGGCGATCGAGATGATGGCGTAGCAGCCCGCGCTCGCCCCCATCGTTACGATGCGCTTCACCAGCCCATCAAACGTCGCGAGGCAGTAATCGGGGTCCTCCTTGCTCGCGCGCTTGGGAAACAGCGTGCGGAGTGCCACGTACTCATCCATGAAGAGAAGCGAAACGTGAAGCCCCGCATCCCACCAGTGCACGGCGTCTCCCGTCTCTGTCGACCTGTCGTTGAGGAAGCTCTGTCGCTCTTTGATGCTGTCGGCGAACCGTGATAACGCAGACAGGATTGCGCGAGCGTCCCCGTCAGCATTCAGTGAAACCACGCGAGGAAGTCGGGAGAGCTCGGCCTGCTTGGGGTCTATGATGAGGACTTGCGATCCGTGTCCGTCAGGACCAGCCAACAGGGCTTGGAGCAAGAGGGCGATTACGCCCGTGGTCTTTCCAGCGATGAGCATGGAACCGGAGGTGCGGAGGTCGATGCTCGTGCCGTTTTGAACGCGGAATTCGTAGGCGTTCGCCGGGCACAAATCCTCGACACGCGATGCCTTGATCTCTCGATGCAACGTCACATCTTCAAGGAAGAAGGTCACTTGATTGCATGCGACGTCTGCTTCGGCAAGTACGACGGCGTAGCGGGAGAACCTTCCGCGAAGTCGGGAGCTAATGCTAGGTCCCATCTTCGATATTTCTTCTGCCGTTGAGGATGAGGTTGAGATGGCGAGCTCGAACTGTCCAGGAGCCGTCTCTTTGCAAGAGATGTCGGGAAGAAGCTCGCCTTCTCGCAGGTGTAGAGGATTCCCGTAACGTGGATCAAAGAGCCCCTTCCTAATGCGTGCATGCAACCGTGTTGATTCAGATAGCATGACGTAATGTGTGATCCCTCCCGCAAACAACATGGTCCCAGCGAGGCTAAGAGTGGCCGCTGCGGAGGTAAGGTTGCCGCCAAACGCCATCACCGTACTGGGCTCTATGGCGATGGGCGCAAGAATGGTGTTCACGAATAGCCCGATGCAATAAACGCACGCGGCGACCGCAAATAAAGCGACCCCCAGCACACAAAGCTTTGCGCTGGGGGTCGAATACACGATCGCCGGTGCGCCACTGGAGTAACGCACCACAATCACCTAGCCCTTCGCGGGGATGACGGTAATGCCGTCCGCCGTGATGGACAACTGGTTGCGATAATCACCGTAAACCTTTGCGACCACGCCGGTGGGAATGACGTGCTGATTGACGGGAATCTCGATATCGTTCGAAACCTTGATGGAAAGCTTCTCGAAACGATTGCTGACCACCTCGCCTTCGTTTTGGTGATACTGCGTGTTATCGGTTGTGATCACCACGTCGATCTTGGTGCCGCGATGCTCTTTGGTGTTTTAATCAACCCATTTACCACCTCCGACACAAAGGAAACGCTTGCCTTTCGCAAAAGCTTCCCAATCGAACTTCATAAACTGATTCAATTTCCTCATACTCGAACTCCTCTCAATCCAATTATTTGCTGACTCCGCGTTGCGGCTCGCCGTGGACATCGAGATAGAGGCGCAGGACGTTGCGCAAGATCTCCTCGACATTTCTTGTTGCGGCATGAAGATCATCGTCCCCAAACATTGCCCCATGGAGCTTCGTGTGGGCACAAAGAATCTGGCGATACATGACGCGAGAGAACATCTCTTCGGCCTTCAGGGCATGTCGAACAGCTCGTTCAGAACAAGTCGGCATGCTCGCCGAAGACTCCTTTATAGACGACATTGCCGTACTGGTTGTTGAGATGGAGCCGCATTCAAACGGTCCGCGCATGATCTTCGGTCGGGTCATACATACCTCTTTCCTAAAATTGGATATTACCGACGATTCGTCAATCGTCATCGAGCACTCGGTGAGCACATCATGCCATAAGCTTCTGAGCTGGGATTATTTCGCAAGGACCTGTCGTTCTCGACGTCCTCTGATGAGAAGAAGTGGGGCGTAATGATGACAAAGTATTCAATCACGGAACAAACACAATTTAATAATCACCCAGATGGGGCAAATATGGACATCCAGATATTGAATCGTCGGTATCGTTGGTGTCGCTGAGCCTTCAGGCTGAGGGGGATGGGCCATTTGCGCTGAGTTGCTTGTAAAACGGGGGAGGGGATATCAGAAGAAGGCGGCTTGCAGAAGACATGCCTGAGCGCTAGAGGAGGGGCTGACCAATAGTGTGCTCCTCTTCTGGGGCCAAATCCAAGCGGAGGGGGCATGAGGCCGAGAGGAACTGCTCGTCATGGCTCACCAAAACAAGCGCGCCGGGAAAGGCGGAAAGCGCTCGCTCGAGTGCCTCCACCGAGTGCAGGTCCAGGTGATTCGTGGGTTCGTCCATGACGATGATTTCGGGGGCATCTAGTATACCGCGGGCGAGCATGAGCTTCCGCAGCTCCCCCGGGCTGATGTTCTCGCCGGACAATATTCGTTCGGGATCCGAATTGAGTTGCGCAACGATCGAAAGCAGGGCTCCACGTTCGGCTTGGGGCAGGTCCTTGATTTCCGAGAGGAATTCAATTGAGGATGAATCGTCGACTTCCTGAGGGATATACAGCGTGCGAATGTCCAATCCCGTGGCCTTGCGGCCTTCCAATATCTCCAGGATATGCTTGACCAGTGTTGTTTTCCCCGCTCCGTTGGGGCCGCTTATGCCCAGATGATCGGTATTTCCCAGATAAATCTCGGGAACCCGCAAAGATTGCCTCGGGCCGCACGGTATGCGATCTGAGCTGACGTGAATCAGTGTTTTGCGCGGGCTGGGTTGCGCTTCCATCCACAAGGTGCTTTCGTAGCGCTTTTCGACATGGTGGGCGTCGACGGCGGCTTGCGCGCGCTGGATTCGGGAGTCCATGCGCGAAGCGAGCTTGCCCGCAACGCCGTCTCTGCCAGTGAGAATGGCGAGTTTGATTCGTGCTTTCGCGTCGTGATCCTTCGGATCGACATGACGGGCGCTTCTCTTGGATGCGGACCGTGAGGCGTTTTCAACGCGCCTGATATACTCAGCCTTCATGCGCTTTTCTTCGGATCGCGCAATCGATTTGGCCCGCGCCGCGCTTTCGCGCTCCAGATTCGCCTGCGAGCGAGCTTGGGAGTAGTTGCCGGGGCGCATGGTGACGTGCCCCGACTCAAAGCACAGGCAGTCCTTTGCCAAGGAGTCGAGCAACGCACGGTCGTGCGAGACGAGGAGGCCAATACCCTTGTACTCGGCGAGTGCTTTGCAAATCTGCCTTCTGCATTCTGCGTCCACATGGTTAGTCGGTTCATCCATTGCCAGAAGATCGGGATTCTGCCAAAGCGCGACGGCTATTTGAATTTTCTTCTGCTCGCCACCGGAGAGCTCGGAAAAACGCCAGAGCATATCATCGGTGATGCGGAGCATCCTTCTGAGGTGCGTGGTCGCCGGGGCGAAGTCGCACGCAAAATCGAAGAGCATGGGCGGTTCGACTCCGGCTTCTTGCGCGCAATATGCGGAGACGAGACGCGGTGAAACGACGCCGCGATCTGGAATCAGAAGTCCGCACGCAATGCGGACGAAAGTTGATTTCCCGCACCCGTTGTCTCCGACGATGCCGTGCCAGCCGGGGGCAAATGTCGCCGACACGTTGTCGAGTGCGGGCATTGCGCTGCCAGGATATGCATAAGTAATATGGGAAAGAACGAGGGTGGTGGAGCTGTTCAAATTGGTTCTTGACATTGTGCCTCCTCGGCATGGGAGGCCGCGTTTTGCCGCATATGCTCTGATTGGCTCGTTCCGACCAACGTGAACGCCCGTCGACTCGAGTCAAGCTGAAAGAAAATGAGTCGACGGCAATGCTCGCAAAGGTAGTGTTTAGGATATACGAGGATCAGTGAAAAGACGATACGACAAATGTGCAGCCAGATTTATTCTTGGATAGATGGCAATTTGCAAATTGGCGTCGATATGTATCGTCTACAGCTTCACGAATCCTTTTCCTTTCCGGGGCGCTGGCTTGGCATATGGGCCTGCGCTGCATTCTTCCGTAGAGTCTAACAAAGCAATAATGCGGACGCAAGGAGGCGTTGCGTCTGAAAGCACGCCATTGCGTTGGACGCTTGAAGGGGTTTGCAAGTCGATTGAAAGAATACTAGTGCATCCGCTTCTTGTAACTAGCATGCGATGGTGGGCGTCGTGAATGTTGAGCGAGGTCATCGACTTGATTTTTCTGGTGTTTGAGATATTAGCTTTCGCGATTTACCCTCCAAATTGCAGAGGTTTGAGACGACCGGAAAGGAATGCTTATGCTCGATTCTCCGTTCTTCAGCTACTGGGGAAAGGCGAAAGGAGTTGCTTTTCTCCATCACGGCAATATCGCATCGGGGCTCAAAGTCGTAAAAACGTCGTAAGGTACGCGATATGGTTCGCCGGGATCCTAACTAGCTAGGCATTTTTCTGAATCTGCAGATGTTCCCATGACAGATAAACAGTACGCGTTGCATAGAACGATACCTTTCATATAGAAGGCTGCTAAAGAGTCGAAGCCGGGCGCATACAGAGTTTTATTTCTTAGCCAGTTTGAAGTAGCGCTCAAATATCAATTCGAAAACGTAATAGAACATTAATCGACTGTCGAGGTCCATGCTGCCCAAGCGGATTTCTTTTTGCACGGTGTAGATAGGGTAGTCGGCTAGTTTCGAGAGAGAATTTCGAGAAAAGCCGGTGAGTGTGACGATCTTGCATCCGCGCGTTTTGGCTATCGATGTGGCGTCAATAGACACCTGCGTCTCGCCGCTTACGGAAACGCTGAAGACCAGGTCGTTTTTGCCAAGCAGTTCTGCGTAGTGCCTCATGACGTGGCGTTCACTGAGTGTATCGGTATTCTTGCCCATTATTTTGAGCTTTTCAGCCATCTCGAGGCACGGGTATTTCGAAAAGCCCGAGCAGAAGAACACGATATGCGAGGCGTCCTGGATAAGGCTCACGACCGAGTCGATGACCCGGTCGTTAAGCAGGTCTTTGGTTTGTACGAGCTGGGTGTCGAGCGGAAGTGTCTCGATAGTGAATCGATTGCGGTCGAGCGAGGCGGAATACGATTGTTTGAGCTCCGTAAACCCCGAGAAGCCAAGCTTATGGGCAAGCCTTACGATCGTGTTGGGAGCGACAAAGAACCGTTCAGCAACGCCCTTAAGCGTGACATCGTCAATATCGTCACGCAGCTCGATGATGTAGCGCATGATCTCGCTTTCGAGATCGTTGAGCTTGCTCTCGCCAGCTCGCACATGATCATAAAAAGATTCTTGATCTTTCATAAGATGTTTCAGCCCCTCGCACCTCGCCGTACATATGGTACCGCTTTGTGTAGCCAGGTGAGAAATCGGTAATCGGTCAAGATTGCCTATTACCCATGAACTGGGCAAACGTACGTGTCGGCCTACACATATCTGTGTCGTGAACGAAATCATGTGTCCCCGTTCCGCATTGACCAGCGCAGGGGCTTGCAAATGACCTCATGTCGCAAAATGACAATCGAAACGAAGCAAGCCGAGGACAACCGCGGAGCCCAAGGTCTTCGAGAACACCGATCAGCCAACCCTGGAGGGACGGAACATGAAAGATAAGCTCAATATTGTGATCGTTGGCGGCGGCTCCACGTGGTGCCCTGGCATTCTTAAAGCCCTGACCAAGCACATGGACATTCTGCCGCTGAACCGCGTGATGCTCTATGACATCGATGCCGAGCGTCAGCGTCCGATCGGCGAGTTTGGCAAGATCCTCTTCGCCGAGGAGGAGCCCGGTGTGGAGTTTGGTTACACCACCGATAAGGACGAGGCATACACTGACGTTGACTTTGTGCTCTGCCAGATTCGTACCGGCGGCTACGAGATGCGCAGCAAGGATGAGAAGATTCCGCTGCATATGGGAATCATCGGCCAGGAAACGGTGGGCCCCGGCGGCATGGCTTACGGTATGCGCTCCATGCATGACATGGTTGAGATCGTCAACGACGTTCGCGCTCATAGCCCGGAGGCGTGGATTATCAACTACACCAACCCGGCTGCTATTGTGGCATATGGTCTCGAGCGCGTTCTGCCCGATGAGCATCGCGTCCTCAACATCTGCGACCAGCCTGTCAACCTCATGCGCTCTTACGGTCGCCTGCTCGGTCGCGATATGAGCAAGACGGAGCCCGTGTACTTTGGCCTCAATCACTTCGGTTGGTTCAAGCACATCTACGATGAAGAGGGTCATGACCTCGTCCCGCAGATTAAGGAGTACACGGAGAAGAACGGCTTCCTTCCTGCCGATGCCGAGCAGCGTGACCAGTCCTGGCTTGATACCTACGCCATGGTCAAGGACATGCTCGAGGACTTCCCCGACTATCTGCCCAACACTTATCTGCAGTACTATCTGTATCCCGAGTACAAGGTCGCTCACCTCGACCCCGACTACACTCGCTCCGATGAGGTTATCAACGGCCGTGAGAAGCGCGTGTTCGCCGAGTGCGAGCGTGTTGCCAAAGTCGGCACCGCAAAGAACTCCTCGGTTGTGCAAAACGACGCTCATGGCGATATGATCGTGGAAATCACCTCGGCCATTTATCGCAACACCAACAAGACCTTCATTGTCATCGTGCCCAACAACGGCATTATCGAGGGGATGCCCGATGACGCCATGGTCGAGGTCGCGGCAAGCGTGGGCGCCAATGGCCCGCAGCCCTATGCTGTTGGCAAAATCGGTACATTCTATCGCGGCCTTATGGAGAACCAGTACGCCTATGAGCGCCTGACTGTTGAGGCTTGGATGGAGGGTTCCTACGAGAAGGCTCTGCAGGCACTCACGCTTAATCGTCTGGTCGGTGATGCTAAGAAGGCTCGTAAGGTGCTCGACAAGCTCATCGAGGCGAACAAGGATTATTGGCCGGAGCTTAAGTAACTAGTTCCATATCGCTTGATAACTGTTATGGGGCGTGTGGATTGTAGAGCCGCGCGCCCCGTTTCTTTAAGAGGGGTATCCCATGAACAAAGATGAGCTGCTGGCAAAGTTCCAGCGCCTGGGCAAAGTCCTCATGACGCCCGTGCTGATTCTGCCAATTGCCGGCATCCTCCAGGGCTTTGGCAATGCCTTTACCAGCCCCACCCTTACGGCAGCTGTTCCCTGGCTTGCTGCTCCGGGCTTTGCGATTTTCTTTTCGATTCTCAAGGCCGCAGCCGGCATCGTTATGAACAACATCCCGGTTATCTTCTCGATTTGTCTCGCCTATGGCTTCGCCAAGTCCGAGAAGGCTACCGCGGCGCTTTGTGGCTTTTTGGGCTACATGTGCATGAATTCCGTGATGGGCACGTTCCTTACGGCGACTGGCGTTATCGATCCCGCGAATCTTACGACGGGCCAGAGCACGATTCTCGGTATCACCACGCTCGACACTGGCGTTATCGGCGGTCTTCTGGTGGGCGCAATCGTCGCATGGTTGCATAACCGTTACTACAAGATTGAGCTGCCCGCCGTGTTCTCCATCTTCAACGGTACGCGCTTTATTCCGGCGGTAACGCTGCTCTCATGCAGCATCCTCGCATTGGTCATGTCCTTTGTTTTCCCGTTTATTCAGAACGCTCTCGGTGCGCTGTCCGAGTTCATCAAGACTACGGGTGCCTTTGGTGCATTTGTCTACGGCGCCGGCGAGCGCATGCTCCTGCCTTTTGGCCTGCATCACTTTGTCTATTTGCCGTTCTTCTTCACGTCGCTCGGTGGCGTCGAGACCATCGACGGCCAGACCGTTCAGGGCGCTATCAATATCTACAATGCGATCCTGGGCTCTCCCAGCACGCCGTTTAACATCGAGGTCAGCCGTTTTGTCATGAACGGCAAGGTTATCTTCGCCATGTTCGGCCTGCCCGGCGCTGCACTCGCCTTCTACAAGACGGCGCTTCCCAAGAACAAGAAGAAGACCGCGGCGCTCATGATCGCCATCGTGGTGCCTTGCATCCTCTCCGGCATTACCGAGCCGCTCGAGTATTCCTTCCTGTTTATCGCGCCCATCCTCTACGTGTTCCACGCTCTCATGGCTGGTCTTGCCTATGCGCTGACCTATGTCCTGCAGTTCAACGTGGCTGGCTCCGCGTCCTTCGGTGGCCCGCTCTTGTCGTTGATCTTTAACGGCATTATGGGTGCAGCCAAGGGCTCCAACTGGCAGGTTATCCTGTTCCTTGGCCCCATCTACTTCGTGGTGTACTACTTCGTCTTCAAGTTCATCATTCTTAAGAAGGACCTTAAGACCCCTGGCCGCGAGGAGGAGTCCGACGATGAGGCCGCAAAGGCTCCCAAGACCGTGATCAGCGACCTCATTCCCGCCATCGTTGAGGCAGTGGGCGGTGACAACAATATTAAGTCTGTCGAGGCCTGTTTCACCCGTCTGCGCATCCAGCTCAATGACTGTGACAAGGTGGTTGATGACGCCGAGTTTACCGAAAAGCTCGAAGCGCGTGGCATCGTGCATGTCAACGGCGGCGTGCAGATTGTCTACGGCAACATGGCATCTAACTACGCAACCCAGATGCGCGAGCTGCTGGGCATGGAGTAAACGACTCGCATATCTATAAAATCCAGTATAAAAGGCGGCGGCAGACAATGCGTCTGCCGCCGCCTTTGAGGTGCCCCGCGCACATTTCGTGTACTTCGGATACACGAAAACTGGAAAATCGTGCATTCGAAGTACATGCGATCGAACCACAGCTAAAGGAGCTGGCTTAGTCTGTCGTCAGGTAAGCGTCGCGACTGGAACGATAGACGTTTTAGAGGGAACCTCGCTCTACGCCCTTGCCCGCCTGCGCTCCCAGCGAGCCAACTTAATCGTCACCAGCGTAAGCGCCCAGGTCACAAGCGAGAACGCGGCGCCCACGGCGCCCACGTACGCAATGCCAACGCTGCTTACCACGGCGCCGCCCACTGTGGTGCCAAACGAAATGCCGACGTTAAACGCCATGGGCTCAACCGAACTTGCGAGTACCATCGACTTGGGATGGCGGCTGCGTGCCACGTCCATAAAGTGTGTGATGCACGAGACTGAGAACAGGTACATGAGCAGCGCCAAGCTAAAGACAAAGACCAGCGCGAGCGGCATGGTGCCGCCCACGGCAAACAGCCCGAGCAACGCCGCAGCCTGCAGCACAAACGTCACAAGCAGTGCCTTCATGCCAAAACGTGCGTCGATCCATCCGCCCAGGATGTTCGAGATCAGGCAGAACACGCCGTAGGCCATAAGCGTGGTGCTCGCCTGAACAGTGCCCATACCCAGCACCTGCTCAAGATAAGGCGTAACGTAGCCGTAGAATACATAGACCGAGCCCACGCCAAACAAAAAGATAAGCATGCCGGTGATGATGCTCGGCTCGCGTAGAAGCCCCGCCTGCTCGCGGAAGGTGGCAGGCTCGTCGGTTTGCCCAGTGCGCGGCATAAACGCCACGAGCGCTCCGCAGATCAGAACGGCAAAGGTCAGCGTGCCGTACATGGCCACGTGCCAGTCGAGCGTGTCGGCCACAAACTTGCCGATCGAAGTGACAAAGACAATTGCCACGGAAAAAGCACCATATACCACCGAGATGGCAAGCGAAGTTTGCTGCGGGGACAGCAGCTCTGGGATGTACGTCACACCCACGGCGAGCAGCGCACCCGAGACAGAGCCCAGGACAATGCGCGAGATAAACAGTACCTGGAAGTTGGGCGCCAACGCCATGACCAGGTTGCCGAGCACAAAGACGATGCTGTAGCACACGAGCAGCTGGTAACGACGGAAGCGCCCCGTGCTGAGCGCAAGCACCGGCGTCGCGATGGCGTAGACCAGTGCAAAAACGCTGATGAGCTGGCCCGCAGTAGCAAGTGATACGCCGAGTTCCGTTGCCAAGTCGCTCTCGATACCGATGACCACGAACTCGGAGCAGCCGAGCGAGAATCCCAACAGCACGAGCAGCGCCAGGCAGAGCTTGGTGCGCGCGGGGGAGAGCGCGGCGGCGGTTGATTTACTTTTAGACGTGGTTGCGGCGGTCAAGGTTGTCACTCCAATGTCGCATGAATAAGCGGGATTCAATCCCTGCAACTCTAACAGAATGTGTCAGGTGCCTGCCCCCTTTGTCGCAGGCTGCGCTTGCCTGTATAGTCGCAATACAGGTGAAGATGGTCTCGAGTAAACCGCGGGCGACAGGAGATCCCATGGGTATGCACACGACAAAGGTTGCAGTGGGCGAGGGCAAGTTTGCGCTCGAGGCCCAGCTGACGGTGACGCTGCGGGGCATGGCGGTGTACGCTTGCTCGCCCGAGTTCGCGCACCTGGGCGCCACGGCGCAG
Organism: uncultured bacterium; assembly: GCA_905216105.1. Lineage (GTDB taxonomy): Bacteria > Actinomycetota > Coriobacteriia > Coriobacteriales > Coriobacteriaceae > Collinsella. Next base: position 13,750 of record CAJMSG010000016.1, read on the forward strand.
GCCATTCCGCGCCCTGAGCCCGGTCGCACGGCGACGGTGAGCATCCTGGCCGTTCCGTGCCATCGAGACGAGATCCCGGCGCACGATATTGCGGCGGCGCTGGCCACGCGCTTTGGCGTGCCGGTAGTTGCAAGCACGGGTTTTCATGTGGAGAACGCGACCGCGGACGACTTGCGGCGCATGCTCGATACCACCAAGGAACTCATCGCCGCGCTCGAGGAGGCCGCAGCCCGCATTCTGCGCGCCGGCTGGGATGAGGGCGGCGCAGGCGCCGAGGTCGTGGCGGTCGATGCCGCGACCGGCGAGGCGCTTGGCCCCGTCGACCGCATCGAGGCCCATACCGGCGAGGGAATCCTGCATCAGGCATTTCTGACGCTTCTGGTCGAGGGCCAGGGCGAAGACGCGCGCCTGCTGCTCTGTCGTCGCAGTCCGCTCAAACGCCTGTGGGGCGGGGTGCTGGCCGATGGCTGTGCCGGCCATCCGCTCCCCGGGGAAGACGTCGCGGCCGCCACGGCACGTCGCATCAACGAAGAGCTTGGCATCACGCGCGAGCCCGATCAGCTCAAGCACCTCGGACACGTGGTGTACCGCGAGGACCACGGCGACGGCCGCTGCGAGTGCGAATGGTGCGAGGTGTTCGTAGCCCATGTTGAGCCGGGCGAGCTGCATATCAACCAAGAGGAGATCTCGGAGGTGCGCCCGGTCGCCCCGCCCGAGCTCGACGGCTACCTGCGGGGTCGCCCCGAGCAGCTGGCCCCCTGGCTCCGCGAGGCCCTCAGCGACCCATCCATCCGTACGGATCTCGCTATGTGAAACAAAAGACAGTCCCTTTGCCACATCCAAACCGTCACAACATTTGATGAAAATCTCGAAAACGAGGAAAAGCGTCGAATGTTGTGACGCTTTTTGTCCAGAGGATCGCTTCTCATCCAAAAATCCCGCTTGACTGTATTGCCACAACACAGCGCAACGTAAGGGGTGTCCGATAACGGGCGCCCCTTTTTAAGTGGCAACGTGGCCGCGAATCCGGAGCGCCCCCAACAAGAAAGGTGGGGAGATGGAAGCGGAAAAGAAGGCGTTTAAGATCACCAAGCGCGAAATTGGCTTTGTGCTGGGTATCGTTGTCTTTTTGCTGGTGAAGTTTCTTCCTTTGGCGGAGCTGAGCTCGACGGTCGAGCTCACGGTCGGCGCTCAGACCTGTCTAGCACTGACGCTCGCCACGGTGGTGTTCTGGGCATGTGGCGTGGCACAGCCGGGCTTTGTGGGCCTGCTCTACTGCGCGCTGCTCGTTCTGTTCAAGGTGTGCGTGGACGACACGGGCGCCGCGAGCATCTCGGCGACGGTCGCCTCCACGTTTGGCTCGTGGACCAAAGCTACCATGTGGCTCGTCATCGGCGCCTACCTCATCGCCAGCGCGGTCAAGGAGTCGGGGCTGGGCGAGCGCATCGCCTATGCGTTTATGCTCAAGTTCGTGCGCGACGCCAAGTCGCTCATCATCTCGATCTTCGCGCTCACCTTTGTGCTGTCGCTGCTGATCCCGCACCCGTTCCCCCGCGCCTTCCTCATCCTCGCCGTCGTCTCGGTCATCGCCGAGTCCGCCGGCTACGGTGACGATGACCGCGGCAAGCTCGGATTCCTCGTGTTTGCCGCTGCCGCCCCGGGTTCCATGTTCTTCCTGACGGGCGACTCCACGCTCAACCCGCTTGTTGCGCAGTACAGCGCCGAGGCCGGCGGCATGAGCCCTTCCTTTATCGACTGGTTCCTGTACATGAGCGTGCCCATGCTGGTTGCGCTGCTGTGTACCCTGTTCTTGGGCCTCTTCCTCTTTAAGCCCAGCAAGGAGCTCGTCTACGATCGCGAGCGGATCGTGGCCAAGCAGGCCGCGCTCGGTAAGCTCTCCGTCAAGGAGATCCGCACCATCGTGTGGCTTGTCATCGCCATCGCGCTGTGGCTCACCGTCTCGGGCGATTACATCGGCTGGGTGACACTTGCCATCGGTGTCGCGCTCGCCATGCCCATCATCGGCGAGGTCCTTACCCCCGCCAGCTGGAACGCTGTCGACATCAAGTCCCTCATGTTCCTGACGGCCGCCATGGCCGTGGGTTCCGTGGGCGGTGCCACCGGCATGAACGCCTGGATCGCCGATGTCGTGCTTCCCAGCTCCGTGCCCGAGAACATCTTCCTGTTCGCCCTGCTTGTCGCCGCGCTCTCCATGATCATCCACATGTTCATGGGCTCGGTCATGGCCGTGCTCGGCGTGTGCGTGCCGGCGTTCATCAGCTTCGCGGCCGGCTCCAGCGTGAGCCCGCTCGCCGTGGCGCTCATCGTCTTCACGTCCATCAACATCCACTACATCCTGCCGTTCCACAACCTGCCGATCCTTATCGGCGAGGGCAAGGACGCCGGCGGCTACACCTCCAAAGAGGCTATGCGCATGGGCATTCCCCTCACTGCGGTCGTCTTTATCGTCGTGCTGGTCGAGGCCGCCTGGTTCCACCTCTTTGGCCTGATGTAAGCGGTCGAGCGCTTGGGCTGTAAGCAGCCGAGTGCTCGAACTGCGAGTGGCCGAGCGTCCCATCTATGAGCGCCGCGGCCCCACTACGTTACCCAGCCCGGCGGCATCCTCGCCGCCGGGCACTCTCCCGAAAGGAGCACGCTATGTCCACTACCGATGCTTCCCAGATCCACGACCTGCGCTCCGCACTCGACTTTTTGCGCAAGATGCCGGGCCAGCTGCTCGAGACCGACACCCAGGTCGATCCCGATGCCGAGGTTTCGGGCGTCTATCGCCACGTCGGTGCCGGCGGCACCGTTATGCGTCCGACCAAAGAGGGTCCGGCGATGGTCTTCAACAACGTCAAGGGCTTTGACGACGCCAAGGTCTGCATCGGCATGCTTGCCAGCCGCAAGCGCGTTGCCGCCCTGCTCGACCTGGATGAGGAGCACCTGGGCCTCGAGATCGGTAAGCGCTTCGAGAACCTGATCGCGCCCGAGCAGATCGCCGAGGGTGCGCACGTCGACTGCCAAGAGGTCGTGTACAAGGCGACCGACGAGGGCTTTGACCTGCGCAAGATCGTTCCCGCTCCTACCAACACGCCCGTCGACGGCGGCCCCTACATCACCATGGGCCTCGCCTACGGCACGAGCCCCGACGGCTCCCAGTCCGACGTGACCATCCACCGTTTCTCCTGCGTCGACAAGGACAAGCTCGCCATGTGGATTACCCCCGGCAGCCGTCACCTGGGCGCGTTCTTTGACGAGTACTGCCAGCGTGGCGAGGATATGCCCATCTCCATCTCCATCGGTTTGGACCCCGCCGTGTACATGTGCTGCGGTTTTGAGGCTCCCACCACACCGCTCGGCTTCAACGAGCTGCAAATTGCCGGCGCCCTGCGCGGCCACGCTGTCGAGCTTGCCGACTGCGTCACCGTTCCGCAGAAGTGCATCGCCAATGCCGAGTACGTGCTCGAGGGCTACCTCATGCACGACGAGACCATCAACGAGGACGTCAACGGCCACGGCTACGCCATGCCCGAGTTCCCCGGCTACACCGGTGGCGCCAAGGTCTGCCCGGTGATCAAGATCACCGCCGTCACCACGCGCGTCAATCCCATCATGGAGAGCTGCATCGGTCCCTCGCACGAGCACGTGTCCATGGCCGGCATCCCCACCGAGGCATCCATCTACAAGATGGTCGAGACCGCCATCCCGGGCCGCCTGCTCAACGTCCACGCTGCCCCCTGCGGCGGCGGCAAGTTCGTTGCCATCATGCAGTTCAAGAAGTCGAGCAAAAATGACGAGGGCCGTCAGCGCAACGCCGCCATGCTCGCCTTCTCGGCATTCTCCGAGCTCAAGCACGTCATCCTTGTTGACGAGGATGTCAATATCTTCGATATGAGCGACGTGATGTGGGCCATGACCACGCGCTTCCAGGCCGACGTGGACCTCATCACCATCCCCGGTTGCCACTGCCACGTGCTCGATCCGTCCAACGACCCCGCGTTCGACCCCACGATCCGCGAGCACGGCATCGCCTGCAAGGCCATCTTCGACTGCACGGTCCCGTTCGACCTCAAGAAGAACTTCATTCGCTCGCAGTTCATGGAGATCGACACAGACAAGTGGGCCAAGGAGATTGCTTTCTAGTAAGTAGCCCTACCAAGTAGTTAAGGAGCCGTCATGCCTGAGTCTTCTGTCCGTCCCCGTCGCATTGTCGTTGGCGTGTCTGGCGCCAGCGGTGCCGCGCTGGGCCTTGAGTGCCTCAAATGCCTGCGTCAGGCCGGTGCCGAGTCGGCGCTTGTCGTCACGCGCGGGGGAGAGATCACCATCGAGCAGGAGCTCGGCATGACGCTCGACGAGTTTGTCGCGCACGCCGATGTGGTCTACGACAACAAGAACATCGGCGCCGCCATCGCAAGCGGCACCTATCCGGTCGACGGTATGATCGTGGCCCCCTGCTCCATGAAGACGCTCGCCGGCATTGCGAGCGGCTACAGCGAAAACCTGTTGTTGCGCGCGGCCGACGTGCAGATGAAAGAGCAGCGCCGCCTGGTGCTCATGGTGCGCGAGACGCCCTTCAGCGCCATTCACGTCGACAACATGGCGCGCCTGGCGCGCGTACCGGGCGTCATGCTCATGCCGCCCATGCTCACGTTTTACAACGGCCCCGCCACGCTCGACGACGCGGTGCATCACATCGCCGCCAAGGCGCTAGAGGCCGTCGGCGTGTCATGCGCAAACTATAAGCGCTGGTCATGGGCGTCTTTAGGGTAGGATACGAGTAGTGTTTGAGCCCGCTGCCCCTGTGGGCGGCGGGCTTTGTGCGCAAAAGGGATGTGTCGGGAGGACCTATGCAGACGGGCATGTATGCGATTAGCGAGATGGCGAGCTTGTTTAACGTTTCGCGCCAAACGCTCATCTACTACGACAAGATCGGTCTGTTTAAACCCGCCGTGGTTAACGAAAAGGGCTACCGTTTCTATTCGCCCACGCAGATCCCGCTCATGCGTCTGATCTGCATGCTACGTGACCTAGGGCTCGAACTCGATGAGATCGACCGCCTAGCCTCGACGTTCGACATTAGCGAGATGACCGATCACCTGCGCTCGCGGGTGCAAACGCTCGATGAACAGATCGCCGGCCTCAAAGCCGAGCGCGCGAGCGTGCAGGAGCGCCTGAGCTTTTACGACGAGGCGGTTTACTGGCGCGAGCGCGAGGGCAGGCCGGAGCTCAAGCAGTTTGAGCGTCGCTACGTGGTCTTTGAGGAGTTTCCAGGCGATATCGAGCGCGGCCGCTCGATGCTTCACCCCACGCTCATGCGGGCCATCCTGCGCATGCGTGCGTTGACGGGCACGCGCCCTATGCGCGGCTGGGGTGCCATGCTGCGTCGTGAGGCGCTGCATTCCGACGACCCTATCGCCGGCGCGGGCTCCTTTGCCGTGCTGCCGCGCGGTGCCGAGGAACTGCTGCCGAGCGATCCCGCCGAGCTGGCAGAGATCGGCATCGAAGTGCTGCCCGAGGGCACATACCTGTGCATGAGCCGCTGGGGTATGCCGTACGAGCCCGAGGGCATCCGCGCCATCGTTGCCTGCATGGACGAGCACGCGCTCCAGCCCGTTGGCAACGCTTTCGACTTTTGCTACCTCGATACCACGAGCTACGACGAGTCCCACCAAGAGGACTTTTGCTGCATCCAAATCCCTGTTACCCTCCAGATGTGACAAAGGGACAGTCCCTTTGTCACATTCGTGGTGTGGCTGCTGCCCAAACCGTCACAACATTTGATGAAAATCTCGAAAACGAGGAAAAGCGTCGAATGTTGTGACGCTTTTCCTGTCTGTGCCGGCGAGCTCCCGTGCCATCTGGGGGTATAAGGCTGGCAAGTGTTTATTTGCGAGGCTTAAGGGGCGCCCCGTATGGATATCGATAACTTTGAATGGTGGTATAGCGAGGGCGAGGCTCCGGACGAGGAGTGGGACGAGCCCGCGCCGCGTGACGTGTCGAGCGACGAGGACGAGGCCGGCAACGATGCTGCTGTCGAGCCTGACGCCGCCTCCGATGCCGCCGAGCCCCTGACCTTTGAGCAGGCTTGGGCCCAAGCCGAGGCCGATGAAGCTAAGGCCGATGCCACGGCCACACTCGGTGAGCCGGCGGACATGTCCATCTCGCCGGCCAAGATCCCGCAGCCGCGCCATAACATCGACCCCGGCAGTACGGCATCCTTCAGCATTCTCGACGTGCCCTCGCAGGGTGCCCAAGCACCCGCGCCCACACGTCGCCCCGACCTGGCTCGCGAGGAGGACGCGGGCCGTCGCTCTCCGCTCGGCCCCATCCTCATCGCCTTCATGGCCGGCGTTATCGCATGCTCGGTAATTGGAAACGTCTGGAGCCATGTTGAACAACAACGAAAAGACGCCGCCAAGGTCGAGATGTCCGTCGAACAATCGCTCAGCCGCACGCGCTCGGTGCATGTATCGGTCGAGGTCAAGGACGGCGCGACGTGGGACACCGCGCGCGGCGACAGCCAGATGCTCGTCCATATCGTGGGTCGCACGCTCAAGGGGCAAGCGATCGACGAGTACCAATACGTCAATTCCGAAGGTGACGGCATCGAGCTCAAGCCCGGCGACTACGAGCTCACGGTCGATGAGCCGCCCGTCGCCACCGACGGCACGCGTTACCGTGCCTCAAAGCGCATGGTTCCGGTGAGTTTTAATTCACAGGCGCCCGATACGGTCGATAGCACGCCGCAGGGCGGGTTTGACCTTTACGCTATTGCTCAATAACTGCACCTGTCGCTCAACCCCGCCGCCAAGAGTGGGACAATAGCCCTCGACACCGTTGTTTACTATTGGAGGAAGTAGCATGTCCACCGTCACTACCATCAAGCGCGGCGGCCTCACCGCGGCCATCGATTCCATGGGTGCCCAGCTCACGAGCCTTGCCCTCAACGGCAACGAGTATCTGTGGCAGGGCGATCCCACCTTTTGGGGCAAGCATGCGCCCATCCTGTTCCCCATTGTGGGCTCGCTGCGCAACAACACGGCAACGTCTGCGGCCGGCACCTGCGAGATGCCGCGCCACGGACTCGCGCGCATCGTCGAGCACAAGCTGGTCGAGGTTTCGGAGGACGGCTCCTCGGTAACGTACGAGATCACCGATACGCCCGAGTCGCTCAAGGCCTTTCCGTTTCACTTTAAGCTCAACATGACCTATGCCCTGACCGGCGACGCCACGCTTACCCAGACCTTTGCCGTTACGAACACCGGCGACGTGGACCTGCCGTTCTCGGTGGGCGGCCACCCCGCATTTAACGTGCCCGCCCCCGGTGCCGAGGA
>CAJMSG010000017.1:0-18082 GCA_905216105.1 uncultured bacterium
CCGATCGCTACGCCGGCGACGGAGAAGATAAACGTTGTGACGCCGATAAGCGATACAGCGGGAACGATGTCGACCGAAAGCGCGGCGAACGAGATACCCACGGCCAGGGCGTCGATTGAGGTGGCGATGGCGAGGATCAGGTACTCGCCCAGTTCAATCTTTTCGGCATCCTTGCCGTCGCCTTCATTCTCGTCCTCGGTAAAGGCTTCCCACAGCATTTTGCCGCCGATAAAGGCCAAAAGGATAAAGGCGATCCAATGGTCGATGGGTCCGATGATGCCCATGAATTGGCTGCCAAGCGCCCATCCGATTACGGGCATGCCGGCCTGAAAGCCGCCAAAGAACAGGCCGAGCACCACGGCGACTTTAAGGTTGATCTTCTTCATGCCAAGGCCCTTGCAGATGGATACGGCAAAGGCATCCATCGAAAGGCCAACGGCGAGCAGCACGAGCTCTGCGAGTCCCATAGTCTGGCTCCCTCTCTGCGGGCGGGCCCGCGTGTACCTCTTGGGGGAGTAACAAAAAAGACCCGTGGCGTACGCGTTGCGCGCACAGCCACGAGTCTCGTTCATTAAGGCAAGCCAGGCCGCATCGGCCAGTGTGTTGACTTGCCGCGCCACCGGAGGCGAACCCGATCACGCGACTACTCCCTCATTTATGCGAATCCCGATGCTACCACATAAGCAGCTCATTTGGGTTGGGGCTCTTTTGACTACCCCAGCGGTGTTCGCTCATTCTGTAAGCATCGGATTTCGCAAGTGCTGCGGGGGCAAACCGTGAGAAACTATTTAGCGTTTATGGAGCGTATACGATGGGAGCGATGCCTTGGATAAGAACGAGCTGCAAAAGCGTATGGAACAGGCTATTCGCCTGACTGCCCCCGGCCAGCCGATCCGCACCGCCCTCGACATGATCATTGCTGGTCACCTGGGCGCTCTTATTTGCGTCGGCGACACCGAAAACGTACTCGCTGCCGGTAACGACGGCTTCCCGCTCAACATTTCGTTTACCTCGAACCGCCTGTTCGAGCTTTCCAAGATGGACGGTGCCATCGTCATCGATGGCGACCTCACCCAGATCCTGCGCGCCAACTTCCACCTCAATCCCGATCCCTCGCTCGCCACGAGTGAAACGGGCATGCGTCACCGTACTGCCGCTCGCATGTCGGTGCTCACCGACGCCATCGTGATCTCGGTTTCGGCTCGTCGTGCCGTCGTCAACGTGTACGTCCACGGCAAGAGCTACGAGATCCAGCCCGTCACCACCATCATGAGCTCGGTCAACCAGCTCGTCGCCACGCTCCAGACTACCCGTCAGTCGCTCGATCGCTCCCTGCTGCGCCTGACGGCCCTCGAGCTCGACGACTACGTTACGCTCGCCGACATCACCGGCATTTTCTCGAGTTTCGAGATCATGCAGCAGGCAAAGACTGAGCTTAAGGATTGCATTGTCAAGTTGGGCAACCAGGGCAAGCTCGTGCAGATGCAGCTCGAGCAGCTCGCCGGCTCCAGCATGGATACCGAGTACGACCTGATGATTCGCGACTACGCGAGCGATTCTTCCGAGGCCAATGCCGAAAAGATCCGCGCCAACCTGAGCCGTATGACGCCCAAGGACTTGTCCGACCCGCAGCATGTGGCGGCGGTTCTGGGTTACGACGACCTGGACGAGGACTCCGTCATGACACCGCTGGGCCTGCGCACGCTTTCGCGCGTGTCCGTCGTGCGCGACGGCGTGGCCGAGAAAATCGTCGACGAGTATGGATCGCTGCAGGAGCTCATGGACGACATCAGCGAGGATCCGGAGCGCCTGGGCGACTTTGGCGTTAACAACCCTGCCATTCTTGCGGACTCCCTGTACCGCATGAAGGGCACCAAACAGGGGAACGCATAATGGCGCCCGTATGCGCCGTGGTCGTTGCCGGTGGCAGCGGCCAGCGCTTTGGTAACCCCGGTGGTAAGCAGCTCGTCAATGTAGCGGGCCGTCCGCTTATGAGCTGGTCCATCCGCGCATTTGACCGTAGCAATAAGGTCGGCCACATCGTCGTGGTTTGCCCTGCCGAGCGTCGTGCCGAGATGCGCCGCCTGGCCATCAGCCCGTATTCGTATAGCACGCCCATCAGCTTTGCCGATGCCGGCGAGACCCGCCAGGATTCCACCCGCGCCGGCGTGCATGCGGTGCCGGCGGGCTTTGAATATGTCGCCATCCACGATGGCGCCCGTCCGCTCATTACGACCGAGGCTATCGACCACGCTATCGACGTGCTCGTGAGCGACCGTGCCCTCGACGGTGTCGTGTGCGGTCAGCCCGCGATCGATACGCTCAAGATCGTCGATGGCGACAACATCGTCGAGACGCCGCCGCGCGAGCTCTATTGGGCCGCGCAGACGCCGCAGATCTTTAGCGTCGACGCCATGAAGCGCGCTCACGCCGCTGCTATCGCCGAGGGCTTTATCGGTACCGACGATTCATCGCTGGTCGAGCGCATGGGTGGGCGCGTCCGCTGCGTCCAGAGCCCACGCGACAACCTAAAGGTGACGGTGCCCGAGGACCTTCGTCCCGTAACCGCGATTCTGCTTGGCCGTATGGCCGAGGGAGAGGACCTTCCCCATGTTCAGTAACCTGCGCATTGGCCATGGCTACGACGTCCACCGTCTGGTGGAGGGGCGTCGATGTATCATCGGCGGTGTTGACATTCCCTACGAGCGCGGCCTGCTGGGCCACTCGGATGCCGATGTGCTCGCGCACGCCTTGGCCGACGCCATTCTGGGCGCCTGCCGCGGGGGAGACATCGGCAAGCTATTCCCCGATACCGACCCCGCCTATGAGGGTGCTGATTCGATGGTGCTGCTCGCTCGCGTGATGGACTACGCGCGCGAGCTGGGCTTCGAGTTTGTCGATGCCGATTGCACCATTGCCTGTCAGCAACCCAAGATCACCCCGCACCGCGATGCCATGCGCGCCAACCTTGCCCATGCCCTGGGCGTCGACGTCGAAAACGTGGGCGTCGCCGCCACTACGACCGAAAAGCTCGGTTGGGAAGGCCAGGGCGAGGGAATCGGTGCCTGGGCCGTCTGCCTGCTACAGAAAACCGTTAAGGAGTAACGAATGCGTATCTACAACAGCGCTACCCATAAAAAGGAAGAGTTCCAGCCCATCGAGTCCGGCAAGGTCCGCATGTACGTGTGCGGCCCCACGGTCTACGACAACATCCACATCGGCAATGCCCGCACGTTCATCAGCTTTGACGTGATTCGTCGCTGGCTCATCGCGAGCGGCTACGAGGTCACGTTCGCCCAGAACCTCACCGATGTCGATGACAAGATCATCAAGCGCGCCAACGAGCAGGGCCGAACGGCCGCCGAGGTCGCGACGGAGTTCTCCGACAAGTTTATCGGCGTCATGCGCGCCGCCAACGTGCTCGATCCCGATGTGCGCCCCCGCGCCACCAAGGAGATCGGCCCCATGATCGCCATGATCAAGACGCTTATCGAGCAGGGCCACGCTTACGCAGCCGATAACGGCGATGTGTACTTTGCCGTGCGCAGCGATCCCAACTATGGTCAGGTTTCGGGCCGCAACATCGACGACCTTATGGTTGGCGCGCGCATCGAGGAGAACGAGGACAAGAACGACCCGCTCGACTTTGCCCTGTGGAAGGCCGCCAAGCCCGGCGAGCCCAGCTGGCCGAGCCCCTGGGGCGAGGGTCGCCCCGGTTGGCACACCGAGTGCGCCGCCATGGTGCATCGCTACCTGGGCACTCCGATCGACATCCACGGCGGCGGCTCCGACCTTGCCTTCCCGCATCACGAGAACGAGTGCGCTCAGGCCACCTGCGCCTGGCACCAGGGCTTCTCCAACACCTGGATGCACACGGGCATGCTGCTGGTTGACGGCGAGAAGATGTCCAAGTCGCTCGGAAACTTCTTTACGCTGGCCGAGGTCCTCGAGCAGCACTCCGCTGCCGCCCTGCGCCTGCTGATGCTGCAGACGAGCTATCGCTCGCCGCTCGACTTTTCTTGGGAGCGCCTGGAGGGTGCCGAGAACTCGCTCACGCGTATCGCCGGTACGGTCGAGAACCTGCGCTGGGCCGCGAACCATGCGACGGCCGATGCCGATGAGGCGGCATCCGAGGCGTTTGCCGCCAAGGCCGCCGAGACCCGTGCCACCTTTAAGGAGTGCATGGACGACGACTTTAACACCGCTGGTGCCATGGGTGCCGTCTTTGGCTTTGTAACCGAGTGCAACCAGTACCTGGAGCAGGCGGGCGACGCTGCCGACAAGGCCGCCGCGCTTGCCGCCGCCGATACGCTGGTCGAGCTGCTCGATACGTTTGGCGTTGAGCTCCCCGAGCCCAAGGTCGAGTTGCCACTGGGCCTGCTGGGCGTTGCCGCCGGTTTGGTTGCCTACACGGGTGACGACGTGGACGAGGCCGCTGCCAAGATTCTCGAGGCCCGCGCCGAGGCCCGCGCCGCCAAGAACTGGGATCTGGCCGACGCCATCCGCGACCAGCTCAAGGACCTAGGCCTGACGATCGAGGACACTGCCGCGGGTACTCGTATTAAGAGTCTCTAGTATTTGTCGACCGTTCGAGGTGCGGCAGATTGCCTTGAAAGAGGAGGGCATAGACCTGGTGGTCATGGCCGACGATTGAAAGGCAAAGTGCCGTGGCTCGGACGGTCGATTCTTGTTCGTTATCTATTTAAGGAGGCCGTTTTATGGCCGACAATCGCAAGCGTGCGCCTCGTGGCGGCAAGCAGGCCGCTTCTGGCTCGCGTCCGATTCGCCGAAATGATCGCGCTGCCGCTTCCAAGGGCCAGCGCGATCGCGCCCAGGCCGCACGTCCGCAGCGCGATCGCAACCGCGACGCTGTCCAGGCTCCCAAGGGCGAGTTTATCGAAGGTCGTCGTGCTGCCGCCGAGGCGCTACGCACTGGTTTTCCCATCAAGTGCGCGCTCATCGCCGAGGGCGGGGAGCGCGATGCTGCCTTGTCGCGCCTGGTCGACGATCTCAACGCCGCGGACGTCCGCATTAAGTATGTGCCGCGCGCGCAGCTCGATGCGCTGTCGAGCCATGGCGCTCATCAGGGCATTGCGCTCGAGGTGGGTAATTTCCCCTATGCGGACGTCGCCGATATCCTTGACCGCGCGGGTGACGGCCCGGCGCTCGTCGTCGTACTCGACCATGTGACCGACGACGGTAACTTTGGTGCCATCGTGCGCTCTGCCGAGGTCGTGGGCGCGGCGGGCGTCATCATTGCCAACAAGCGCGCCGCCGGTGTGACCGTGGGCAGCTACAAAACCTCTGCTGGTGCCGTTATGCATCTGCCCATCGCACAGGTTCCCAACATCGCTCGAGCGCTCGACGACCTCAAGGCTGCTGGCTTTTGGGTGGGCGGTGCTTCCGAGCACGCCGAGGGCAGCTGCTGGGATGCTCCCTTTGAGGGCCGCGTTGCGCTCGTCATGGGCTCCGAGGGCGACGGCATCTCGCGCCTGGTGCTCGAGAAATGCGACTTTTTGACCAAGCTTCCCCAGCGCGGCATGACCGAGAGTCTCAATGTGGCCCAGGCGACCACCGCGCTGTGCTTTGAGTGGCTGCGCCGCAATGCCGGCGAGCTCATGGGGGAGGAGTAGCGCATGTCCAAGAAGAACCGCGCCAAGTCCAAGGCCAAGCGCTTTGGCGAGGGCTCGGCCAAGCCGATTGTTTCGGCCGCGACCTACGGCGTGGGCGGCAATGCGTTTGCGCAGGCTATCGCCGACCCAGTCTCGACGGTGCACTCCAACAAGCCCGAGCTGCTGGTGGTCGACGGTTACAACGTGATCCACTGCACGCCGCGCTACGAAAAGCTCGTGTACGACCATTCCGACGATCCGTATTCCAGCGACGTCCACGATATGGCGCGCACCGCCCTCATCAACGACGTCGCCGCCTTTGCCCAGGGCCGCTACGAGGCCGTGATCGTGTTCGACGGCGCGGGCAATATCTCTAACGAGCGCCCCAACCTGCCGGCCCGCGGCGTGCGTATCGAGTTTTCGCCGACGGGCGTCTCTGCCGATACCGTGGTGCAGAAGCTCTGCATCGAGGCGCGCGAGGAAGGCCGCGCGTGCTCCGTGGTGTCGAGCGACGGCACGATCCAGGCCGTTGTCATGGGTAAGGGCGTTACGCGCATCTCGAGCCGCATGCTGGTGGACGAGATCAAGCAGATCGATAACGACGTTCACGAGGCAGAGGAAGCTCCGCAGATCAAGATGACTCTGGGCAGTCGCCTGAGCCCCGATGCCCTGGCCAAGCTCAAGGCCCTGCGCGGGAGGTAGGGGAGCTGACGGCGCGACGCTGTCTCGCTAATTCCATTCAGCGATATCGATCATTCTACGGAGGCGCCATGTAAGCGCCTCTTTTAGATATGGCAGCCTTGCCTTGATCGCGTCGTTTCTGGACAGAGTCTCGATTGCCTCGTCAACGAAGCCTTCGAGTTTGTCGCCGTCAAACCAGCTCATATCCTCAACAAGCAGCATTTGTTTCGCGGGGCTTGAATGAAACTGCGCACTGGTAAAACTGTGCTCTCCTGCCCGAAGCTCCTCAAGAGAAATGTTGCACCAGAGCGATGAGCCCGAATCGAAGATGGGGGCAGGTCTGCAGATTAGCGTGTTGATGTTTCGTACAAGGCCAAAGTTACGCCAATGGCGGTCATAGTTGGCGATGATGTCGTCGCATACGATCATGCGGTCAAGGGCATCCTTGACGCCTGTCACCCCGAGCTCCTCGCAGTTTGCTACATATCGCTCGTAGTCGGTTAGCCGTTCATCTACGTTTGCGTGCTGGTTTGCATAGAACGCAGGGACATACTCTTCTTCATCAGTTAAGAAGACATCGCATATGCTCAGGGCGGAAGTGCCCGTGCCCTCGAGCGAGTAAGGCACATAATCGCAGGCGTTTAGGATGCGACGGTGAAGTGCAGTCGCTACCATCTCGTTATAAGGTTCCTGGTTTAGGTGTGCTCCTGCCTTATGCAGAATTCGACGCCCGCGCTCGCATGTCCAGTACTTTTGAAGATTGCCGTCCGAGGTGTTGTCGGGCTTTGCGGCAGCCGCTTTTCCCTCTGGGGCAAAGGGCGCAATGGACAGTGAGACGTCATCAAAGGCGTTATTGAAGAAGTTAATATCCTCCCAGGCGAGACCGGAACTTTGGGGTCTAATCCAATACTGGTCGGATAGGGAGAGGCCGAGATTTCGCTGGACGAGTTCATCGGGAACATCGACTGCGGCTTCTGCAAGCAGGGAGGCTAGTCCGATGCGTGCGAGCGGGATACCGCGGCCGCGCCACCAGATGCGGAAGGAGTCGAGCGATATGGGGCTATTAGGGCCAAATACTCCAATAGGGGCGTGGGCGTAATCGATGTCGGCACCGATGTGGGTAAAGTCTTTTCGCGATGTGCTGTAGACCAGCTGAGCGACCTCGTGCGTGCGATTCATGAGGGTGAACGCGATCTCGCTCTTACCGTGGCCGCGGCGGGGACGTCCTCCCGTTTTGGTCACGGAGCGGAGTCGCGTGTCGATGCTGTCTTTGTCGATAAGCCACACACCAGAAGCCTTCCGGGCCTCAAGTGCTCCGTTTTTTATGAGCTCCTGCACCCTGCGCGGAGTGATGCCGAGCAGTTCGGCGGCTTCCTTGGTAGTAAGCATCGCGAAACCCTTCGTCAGAACGAACAGTTTTATCTATTCCATTGTAATTAAAACTATTCGTTCTGGCGAATAGTTTTGAGATGTGGTCGGTCGAAGGGTCTGTTGCGCCTCGTCCGTAATTCCTTTATTCTTAACTGGCTTCGCGCGAAAGCGCCAAGTGTGCCAGTGTGGCGCAACGGTAGCGCAACTGATTTGTAATCAGTGGGTTGCAGGTTCGATTCCTGTCACTGGCTCCATGAGAGTTTCGGGCCCTGTCCCCCTGAGGGACAGGGCCCGTTTCTATTTATGTCGATAAGTCAGCGTGTTTGGCGCCAACCAAGCTTCAGGTTTGTCTCGATCTGTAACACGAAGAAGCTGAAAACCTTTCTTACTGTTACAGAATGAGACGTAAGCGGAGGTCTCTGCGTAATATCTCGACCTGTAACAGATAGGGGAGAAAATGTTCTCTATATGTTACAGATCGAGACAAAAGCCGTGTCGAGCTCGGCTGCCCCCCCCTGAGCGTGGATTATCGGACGTACGAGCGTGGAAAATCTCCCGCTTAGTGAATGATCGTGGATAATCTGCCAATTTGGCCTTGGGGGCACGCCAATAGTGGGAGATTATCCACGCTCGATTTCAAACGGGAGAAAAACCACGCTCGAATCTGCCACGGAAGCCCGATCTCGACCTATATAAAGGTGCAAATAGGCTGTTATCGAAGTTCGATCCTGAAGGTGTACTCCACTACACCAAAGTGTTACCTTGGGAAACGTCACCGCTGTATCCAAAACCACCGTCCTTCATATCAAAACCCAACAAAATCGCAGGTAAAAGGTACATAGATACGCCCGGCACCGTGTATCTAGAGGTTTTCGTTGACAGCCCCCAAGGTTGCATCGTATTATCTTTTTCGTTCGCGGGGGCGGCGGTCCAAAAGACCAAAGAACCTGCGGATACTTGAACGATTGGGAGTTTGCCCGAGTGGTTAATGGGGACGGGCTGTAAACCCGTTGGCTCTGCCTACATAGGTTCGAATCCTATAGCTCCCACCCGTCAAGTGCCTGTATAGCTCAGTCGGTAGAGCACTTCGTTGGTAACGAAGAGGTCACCAGTTCAAGTCTGGTTGCAGGCTCCATCCGGCGGTGTAGCTCAGTTGGTTAGAGCACACGGTTCATACCCGTGGCGTCACTGGTTCGAATCCAGTCACCGCTACCATAGGTAACACGGTGGCTTCTCAATAGTATGTTGAGAGGCCACTATGGTATAAAGGCAAAGTCCCGTCCGGGGACGACCTGTTTAGAGGAGGGCTTTATGGCCAAAGAGAAGTTTGAGCGCACTAAGCCGCATGTTAACATCGGCACCATTGGTCACGTCGACCACGGCAAGACCACGCTGACCGCTGCCATCACCAAGGTTCTCTCCGAGACCGAGGGCTGCAAGGCTGACTTCACTGCGTTCGAGAACATCGACAAGGCTCCCGAGGAGCGCGAGCGCGGCATTACGATCTCCGTCTCCCACGTCGAGTACGAGACTGCTGCCCGTCACTACGCTCACGTTGACTGCCCGGGCCACGCTGACTACGTCAAGAACATGATCTCCGGTGCTGCTCAGATGGACGGCGCTATCCTGGTCATCGCCGCTACCGACGGCCCCATGGCTCAGACCCGCGAGCACATCCTGCTCGCCCGTCAGGTCGGCGTTCCCTACATCGTCGTCTTCCTGAACAAGTGCGACATGGTCGACGATGACGAGCTCATCGACCTCGTCGAGATGGAGACCCGTGAGCTCCTCTCCGAGTACGATTTCCCCGGCGACGACATCCCCGTCATCCGTGGTTCCGCTCTGGGCGCTCTCGAGGGCGACGCCAAGTGGATGGACGCCATTCGCGAGCTCATGAACGCTGTCGACGAGTACATCCCGACGCCTGCTCGTAACAACGACCTCCCGTTCCTGATGGCCGTTGAGGACGTTATGACCATCTCCGGCCGTGGTACCGTTGCTACCGGCCGTGTCGAGCGCGGTGAGCTCAAGCTCAACGAGCCTGTCGAGATCGTCGGCATCAAGGATACCCAGAACACCGTTGTTACCGGTATCGAGATGTTCCGTAAGTCCATGGACTTCTGCGAGGCTGGCGACAACGTCGGTCTGCTGCTCCGCGGCATCAAGCGCGAGGACATCGAGCGCGGCCAGGTTCTCTGCAAGCCCGGTTCGGTTACCCCGCACACCAAGTTCACCGGCGAGATTTACGTTCTGACCAAGGAGGAGGGCGGCCGTCACACCCCGTTCTTCGATGGTTATCGTCCTCAGTTCTACTTCCGTACCACCGACGTTACCGGTACGGTCAAGCTCCCCGAGGGCACCGAGATGGCTATGCCTGGTGACCACATCACCATCGAGGGCGACCTCATCCACCCGATCGCCATGGAGGAGGGCCTGCGCTTCGCTATCCGCGAGGGCGGCCACACCGTCGGTTCGGGCATCGTCTCCACGATCATTGAGTAAATTAGCTCTTTGATATAGCTGACTTAGAGAACCCGGCACTTATATGGGTGCCGGGTTCTTTTCTGCAATGGATGTTGAGCCGTTGCTGGTGTCGAGAGGATCGATAATGGTCCTGGATGCACCGTCGATTAGCTCTCGATGGCTTCATTGATGTGTTCCAAATATGAATGGACCCACCGAGAACCAATTGACTCGAGGTTTTCATTGACAGCACTTACGTGGAGCTGATAAAGTAACAACTCGTGCCCGTACGGGGCGGAAATGAAAGGTTCAGGATACATGCGTACTCTAGTTACTCTTGCGTGCACTGAGTGCAAGCGCCGCAACTATACGACCACCAAGAACAAGTCGACCATGCCTGATCGTATGGAGATCAAGAAGTATTGCCCCTGGTGCCGTCACCACACGCTGCACAAAGAGACTCGCTAGTCTCTAGTCACATACGCCAGTAGTTCAATTGGTAGAGCATCGGTCTCCAAAACCGAGTGTTGAGGGTTCGAGTCCTTCCTGGCGTGCCAGTCATTATTCCGTAAGCTCCCACTTGGGGGCTTACGGTTTACTCATGTATAAGCGCATTGCGCGGAGGTAACCCAAATGGCCAACAAGAAGAACAAGAAGAAGGCTCAGCAGCCGGCACCTGCCAACAGCGCTGCCGCCAACTCCAAGGTTGAGGCCAAGAAGGCCGTTGCCAAGAAGAACGAGAAGGCTGCGAAGTCCAAGAAGAACGAGAAGCCTGGTTTCTTCGCCCGCACCAAGAAGTATTTCGCTTCGGTCAAGTCCGAGATGAAGCGTGTCACGTGGCCCGATAAGAAGGAGCTCGTGAACTACTCGGTCGTCGTTTGCGCTTCTTTGGTCGTCGTCGGCGTCGTCATCGCTCTGCTCGATGCTGGCTTTGGCGAGGCTCTTGCTCTGTTCTCTGGATTGAGGGGCTAAACCATGTCTAAGCGTTGGTACGTCGTTCACACTTACTCCGGATACGAGAACCGCGTAAAGTCCGATCTCGAGCATCGTATCGAGACCATGGGCATGCAGGACCGTATCTTTGATATCGAGATTCCTATGGAGCGCGTCACCGAGATCAAAGAGGGTGGCAAGCGCGAGACCAAGGATTCCAAGATCTTCCCGGGTTATGTCCTGGTCCGCATGGAGATGGATGACGATGCTTGGACGTGCGTTCGCAACACGCCCGGCGTCACCGGTTTCCTAGGCGGCAACGGTAAGCCCGCTCCGCTTTCCCGCGACGAGTACAACAAGATGACTCGTCGTCCCGGTAAGGGCGATTCGCCCAAGCGCACCTCGGTTGATATTCAGGTCGGCACGTCCGTCCGCGTCACCGATGGCCCGCTTACCGACTTTGATGGCAAGGTCTCCGAGGTTAACACCGAGGCTGGCAAGCTCAAGGTCACGCTGATGATCTTTGGCCGCGAGACGCCGGTCGAGCTCGACTTTAACCAGGTCGCTGTCATCGCTTAAGTTTTCGTCCGTTCGCGCGAGCGTGCTTCTTCTGTGACTGCTCATCTCAGGAGTGCTTCTAACACGTGCGTGCTTACGATATAGCAAGTACTTCACACTCGTGATTCGAAAGGAATGACCATGGCTGAGAAGAAGGTTGCCAACGTCATTAAGCTCCAGATTCCTGCTGGTGCAGCTAACCCCGCTCCTCCCGTCGGCCCCGCCCTGGGCGCTGCTGGCGTGAACATCATGCAGTTCTGCCAGGCCTTTAACGCCGAGACGCAGGACAAGAAGGGTGACATCATCCCCGTTGAAATCTCTGTCTACGAGGATAAGTCCTTCTCCTTCATCACCAAGACCCCGCCGGCGGCTCACCTTATCAAGAAGGAGTTGAACCTCAAGTCTGGTTCCGCTAAGCCCCAGGCTGACAAGGTTGGTCAGCTCTCCCAGGAGCAGCTCACCAAGATCGCCGAGATCAAGATGCCGGACCTCAATGCCAACGACATTGACGCCGCCAAGAAGATCATCGCCGGTACCGCCCGTTCCATGGGCGTCACCATCGCTGAGTAGCGATTTCTTATGGTAACGGCGGGTGCTCCGACCGTGGCGCCCGTTAAATGTGTGCAATAGGGCACACGATACGATGTGGGAGGGCTCACGCCCGTTTAACCACAGGAGGTAATGCACATGGCTAAGCATGGTAAGAGCTATAACGCCGCTGCCGAGAAGATCGACCGCGCCACGCTCTACACCCCCCTTCAGGCTGCCAAGCTCATCAAGGAGCTCGACACCGCCAAGTTCGACGAGACCGTCGAGGCTCACTTCCGTTTGGGCATCGATACTCGTAAGGCTGACCAGAACATCCGTGGTTCCATCTCCCTGCCCCACGGTACCGGCAAGACCGTTCGTGTTGCCGTCTTCGCCGAGGGCGAGAAGGCCCGTGAGGCTGAGGCTGCCGGCGCCGACATCATCGGTTCCGACGAGCTCGTCGCCCAGATTCAGAAGGGCGAGATCAACTTCGACGCCGCTATCGCTACGCCGAACATGATGGCCAAGGTTGGCCGCATCGGTAAGATCCTTGGTCCCCGTGGCCTCATGCCGAACCCCAAGCTCGGCACCGTGACCATGGACGTCGCCAAGATGGTTTCCGAGCTCAAGGCTGGCCGCGTTGAGTACCGCGCCGACCGCTACGGCATCTGCCACGTGCCCCTGGGCAAGAAGTCCTTCTCTGAGCAGCAGCTCGTCGAGAACTACGCTGCCCTGTACACCGAGATTCTGCGCGTCAAGCCCTCTTCTGCTAAGGGCAAGTACGTCAAGTCCATCTCCGTGTCTTCCACCATGGGCCCTGGCGTCAAGGTCGATCCCGCTGTCCAGCGTGACTTCCTGGCTGAGTAACTTTTAGTTACTGCCTGAGCAAAGCAAGCATTGCTAAAGAAACCCGGTTCTGCCTCGTGCAAGACCGGGTCTCTTGCTTTTGAGTCAACGAAACCACCACGAAGGGGACAGGCACCCTTGTGGTGGTTTTACTTGTGTTGTACTTTAGCGCGATGTAGTACTACCCGAGGCCGAAGGGAGCCCAACATGTTTAAGAACACGCAACAGCTCCTAGGCCTAGCGCTACTAGATTGGATAGCGCGCTAGGGTTGTAATCTCGCTATAACGATTTGTTGTACCCGGGTGCGCTATCGTCTGCCGCTTTCAGGCGTGATGAGCGACACGGGTATTTTTCTATCTCTAGGCCTTCTCTCTCTCCTGAAAGCCATCTGTCATAAAACGGTCAATCAGGAGGAACATATAAGCCGCAAAATCACAATCTTTGACGCCACCCTGTGCGACGGTGAGCAGTCGCCGGGCGCCAGCATGAATACCGAGGAAAAGCTCTTCATCGCCCGCCAGCTGGTGCGCATGAACGTGGACGTTATCGAGGCGGGCTTTCCCATCTCGAGTCCTGGTGACTTTCGCTCCGTACAGGAGATTGGCAAGATTGCGGGCGACCGATGCACGGTATGCGGCCTAACGCGCGCTGTCGACAGGGATATCGAAGTGGCTGCAGAGGCGCTCAAAACGGCCCAGAGGCCCCGTATCCATACAGGGCTGGGTGTGAGCACCAGTCACCTGCGCGACAAGCTCCATATGACTGAGGAAAGGGCAATTGAGTGAGCGATCCATGCCGTCAAACATGCTCGCAAGTTCGTTGACGATGTTGAGTTTTATGCCGAGGATGCCGGCCGCTCCGATCAGGAGTTTCTGGTGCGCATTATCGAGGCGGCCGTAAAGGCCGGTGCCACGGTCGTGAACATCCCCGATACGATGGGCTACAACATGCCGTGGGACTTTGGCGCCCGCATCCGTGACCTGCGCGGGCGCTGCGGGTGCGGCCGGTCAGCGTGCGGTCGACGTGATGGAGTATCGCGAGTACGAGATTGAGCGCATTGCGCGCCAGGCATTTGAGGCGGCGCGCAAACGTCGCGGCAAGGTGACGAGCGTTGATAAGCGCAACGTGCTGGAGACGAGCCGCATGTGGCGCGAGATCGTGCATCGCGTGCAAGACGAGGAGTACTCCGACGTGGAGCTTGAGGACCTGCTCGTCGACAACGCCGCCATGCAGCTCATCAGTCGACCGGCAGACTTTGACGTCGTGGTGACGGAGAACATGTTCGGCGACATCCTGTCCGATGAGGCGGCTCAGATTACCGGATCGCTCGGTATGCTTGCCTCTGCCTCGCTGGATGATGGCGTATCGCTGTTTGGGCCGAGCGCTGGCAGCGCTCCTGACATCGCGGGGCTCGGCGTGGCCAATCCGCTGGCTCAAATCTTGTCGGTGGCGATGCTGCTGACCTACGCGCTCGACATGGGCGAGCAAGCCGCGTGGATCGAGAGCGCCGTGGCGCGCGTGCTCGACGAGGGCTGGCGCACCCGTGACATCGCCGATGTCAACACCCCGGCAGATAAGATCCTCGGCACCACGACGATGGGCGACAAGGTCGTCGCCGCGCTGTAGGCGATGCCGATTCAAGCTGTCAAATATCTCAATCTGTAACATCTAAGGGGCAAAATCGTTCCTACCTGTTACAGATTGAGATTTTCGGCTGAGCATCCGTGGTCTGTCTCGATCTGTAACAGCTAACCGATTATTTGGGCCCTACCTGTTACAGATTGAGACAAACCGTTGGGACAGGTCGGACGAGTCAGCAAAACCACCACAAAGGTGCCGGTGAACTGCCTCCCATTTCTTGGACATCGGGAAATGGGAGGTTTTCCATGAGTATAGACCTCAGGGTGAAGCACGACCTGGAGTCCAGGAGGCGGGCCGTCGAGCTCTTCGACGCCGGCGTCGGCTGCAAACCGGCGGCCGAGGCCCTGTCCGTCCCCCGCGAGACCGTGAGAGAATGGCAGTGGGTATACCGGGCGTTCGGAAGCGAGGCGCTGCTGTCCATGGGCGGGAAACAATCCAGGTACACATTCGAGCAGAGGGTCGCCGCGGCATCGGCCGTGGTCGACGGCGGGATGGCGAAGACCGACGCCATGGCTGAGTTCGGGATCAGGTCGAAGTCCCCGCTGGAGCGCTGGTGCAGGCTCTACCGCGAGGGCGGCGCCGAGGCGCTGCGGCCCGGCCCGAAGGGCAGGCCGAGGGGGTCGAGGTCGAAACCCCGGGCCCGCACCCGCGAGCAGGAGCTCGAGGAGCGCTGCCGCAGGCTCGAGGCCGAGGTCGCCTACCTAAAAAAATTGCGCGCCCTGGTCGAGCGGGACGGGCTCTGACCAGGGCGGCGGCCGAGGCGGTGGGGGCGCTGAGGGCGGAGGGGCACTCCCTGCGCCACCTGCTGGAGTGCTCGGGGCTCAGGAGGTCGACCTACTACTACGCGCTGGCGCACCCGCGGAGGCCGACCAGGCCCGAGCTGCGCGACGCCGCGGCCGAGATATTCTCGCGCACCGCCAACGGCTGCGGGCACCGGCAGATAGCCATGTGCCTGCGCGCCGAGCTGGGCGCGGTCGTGGCCGACAAGACCGTGCTCAAGATGATGCGCGAGATGGGCATCCGGTGCGGGATACGCCGCCGGGGCTCCCGCCGCCGGTACAGCTCCTACAGGGGGCTCGTGGGGAGCACGTTCGAGAACGTCATCGCGAGGGACTTCGGCGCCGAGGGGCCGTGGCAGAAGCTCGGCACCGACGTCACCGAGTTCAAGGTCGCCGGCGCCAAGGCCTACTGGGCCCCGGTGCTCGACTTCTGCACGAAGGAGATCGTGGCGAGCGACATATCGACCTCGCCGGACCTCGCCCAGCAGCACAGGATGCTCGACCGGCTCCTCGAGGCCCTGCCCGACGGGGCGGCACCGACCATGCACTCGGACATGGGCTGGCAGTACCAGCACGAGTCCTACGCCTCCAGGCTGGAGGGGGCGGGCATCACCCAGAGCATGTCGCGCAAGGGGAACTGCATCGACAACGCCGCCACCGAGCAGCTCTTCGGCCACGTGAAGGACGAGTTCTACCGCGGCAGGGAGTGGGGCAGCTTCGAGGACTTCAAGCGCGACCTGGAGGAGTACATAGTCCATTGGAACACGCGACGCAGGCAGGTAAGATTGAAGGGCCTGACGCCGGAGGAGTTCCGGGACCGGGCCCTTGCGGCGTAGTCGCTATTTATTCAGTCCAAGTTTCGGGGCGCAGTTCACAGGCACCTTTGTGGTGGTTTTTGCTTTGGTAGATGTGTGGGACATGCCTTATAATCTACCAAGTAGTTCATGCTGAGCGAAAAACGGAGAGAAGGGGCTTGATGCGTCCTTAATGTTTCATGCGGATAGATTGATTTGACAGACGGTGGCGAATGCCCACCGCCCGTATTCGTATGAAACAAGGAGTCGCCATGCTCGCATCTCTTTTCTCAAAGCCTCAATCATCGCTGTCTGTGCAGGCCAAGCGCCTGGTGGCGATGCGCTTTCTCATCTACACCGGGTTTCAGACCAGTTATTTTATCGGCGTCATCGGAACGCTCACCTATGCGGACGGCGCTTCGGTCGTCGCGACATCGCTGGCCGTCCTGTTCATGAACGTCTTCGTGATCCTGGGATCCTTTGCGGGTGGCGCGGCGCTCGATGCCTGGGGTCCGCGCCGCCATTTCTTGCTGAGCATCGTCGGCGCTCTCGCAACTGGCGCGGCAATCCTCGCCTTTGGCAGCGCGACCGGCGTCGTTCTGCTCGGCGCGGTGTTTCTAGGCTTTACGATGGGATTCGCCCAGCCCATTGCTACATCCTATCCGGCCTACCTCACCGATGATCCCGTCGAGCTCAAAGACATCAACTCCGCCATCGCCATGTTTTCAAACGTGAGTATCATCGTTGGCCCCACGCTGGGCGGCTTTGTCGCGGCGGCTGCGTCGTCGCGCGCGGTGTTTGTGCTCATGATGCTCTTTACCGTACTGGCGCTCGTCGCCGGCTGGGGCTTTAGGCCGCAGACCAGCCATGTCGCCGGGCATGCGGATGCCGATTCGGCAGAGGAAGGGGAGCGTGCGGGACAAAGCTCCAACCCCAGCACGTCCGCCCGCGCCACCTTCGCAGCCAGCATCAAGACAGTCTTCACCAACAGCGTCCTCGCGCTACTTTTCTGCATCATTTTTCTTTCGAACTTTGGCTACGGAGCCTTCGATCCGCTGGAGTCGTTCTTCTACCGCGATGTCCTGCATGTCGGCGTTGAGTGGATGGGCTGGCTCTCGTCGGCTTCGGGTGTGGGCGCGGTGCTGGGTGCCGTGCTCGCGCTCCGCTTGCCGCCGCACCTGGTCAACCTTAAAACACTGCTCGTGGCGCTCATGTCCGTGGGCCTGGGAAGTCTGCTCTATGTGGGGACACCGTACGTGGGCGTGGCCCTCGTCGGCCAAATCGCCCTGGGCATAGCTTGGGGCATCGTCAACCCGCTCCACAACACCATCGTGCAAACGACGGCTCCGCTCGAGCAGCTCGGTCGCGTGAACTCGGTCATGGGCTTTGGCAATATGTTTGCCGGCGTGGCCCCGCTGGCGATTGCCCCGTGGCTGGCGGCAACATTTGGCGTGCAGCAGACGCTCGTAGGGGCGGGCATGGTCGTGACGGCGGTTCCCGCGGCGTTGCTGCTGCTTGGCCGCTGGCACTTGGATTGTGCCGCAAAGCAGTAAAAACCATCACAACATTCGATGAAAATCGCGATTTTGCCGAAAAACGTCGAATGTTGTGATGCTTTTCGTTGTGGTCGAGACGGTTTTCGCTATGGACGGTACGGTTTTCGCTACGGACGGCGCGGTTTTCGCTGCAGAGCCGCCAGCCCGCAGCCTGCCAATCCACCGCCCTCGTTACGTTTTCGCTGCATTTGGGTAAAGCACCTGCTCCAAGTGGCGTTGCCTTGTATACTAGAGCGGTTTATCTGTTATGCGGAAGGGAGCGCCTATGGCACTCAGCGAGAAAGACGTGCGCGGCATCGCCGAGTACGCAAAGATCGCA
>CAJMSG010000018.1:0-17986 GCA_905216105.1 uncultured bacterium
TTATCGGTCATGGTAATCCCTTCGTACGCGCGGCCCCTGGTCATCGGTGCGCAAACGCGCCGACGGGTCCGAATTCAAATCGATTCGATTATATCCGCCGCCCACATTGCGAGGAGTGGGGCGCTGAGGACGACCTTGCGGCGCCGTTCGCTGACGCGGACGGGCCGACGGCTCGGTCGCAGAGCCATCCAGGACGGTAAAGCCGTTACGCGAAGATCGCTCGCCGCGCACGTGGGGCACGCCGGCGGTACTCTCATCCATAACGGCAAAGCTCTCGCGGCGACGGTCGTACTCATCGCGACGGGCGCTCTCATACGAAACGCGCAGGATCAGACCGGCGAGCATAAGCGACACAATAATCGAGGAGCCGCCGTAGCTAATAAACGGCAGCGGCTTGCCCGTCATGGGAAACACATTGAGAATGCCCAGCGCGTTGATCAAAAACTGCACCGCAAGGATGACCGCGGAACCCGATGCCATAAGTGCTCCGCGACGGTCGGTCGCCTGCTCGGCAATGCGAAACGCCGAGTAGATCAGCATCGCGAACACCAAAAAGAACAGCACGGTTCCGATAAAGCCAACTTCCTCGCCGATAATAGCCAAGATGTAGTCGTTATGCGCCTCGGGCAAATACGAGTACTTCATGGTGGAGTTACCGATACCGCGACCGAACAGGCCGCCCGAGGCAAACGCCATGATGGCAAGCGTGGCCTGATAGCCATCACCATATTCGTCTGCCCAAGGATTCCAAGCAACCTCGACACGCGTCATACGATACGGCTCGGCGATAAGGGCGATCGCAATGACGGCGATGCCGGCAACGACCGTCCAAACGATATATTTGGGGTCCAATCCCGCAAACAACGCCATGCACATGAGGGTCAACAAGATGATCAGAACGGTGCCAAAATCGGGCTGAACAAAAATCAGAAAGAGCGAAATGCCCAGGTAGACGCCCATCTTGCGAAGAAACTCGTTGATGTTGCCGCCGGGCGAAAAGATGCGGTCGAGCATGATGGCCGAATACGCGATGGCGAACGGCTTTAAAAACTCAGACGGCTGGAACTGAATACCGGCGATGTTGAGCCAGCGCGTGGCGCCACGACTGCCGCTACCCATAAAGAACACCAGAACCAGTAGACCTATCATGCCCATGAGGAAGATCCTGAGCACGTCTTCCCCAAACCAACTGTCCGGCAAGACGCGCACGATGGCAACCATAGCCAGCACGCCAACTCCGGCAAACGCGGCCTGTCGAAACAGGAAAAACGTCGCCGAACCATTCTCGTGCATCGCCTCGACCGAAGATGCCGAGTACACCATCAGCAAGCCAAAGCAAACCAAGCTAAACAGGCAAGCCATAAATATCAAACGGGGGCGCATGATGCGGGCGGGGACGCCGGCAATATAGCGCTCACTGAACGTCTGCCCGCCGCGTCCGGAACGCGGCGTGCTACGCAGCGAGGAAGCACGGTCCGAGTCGGGCCTCCTCATATCACTTCGGGGGCTCTCCTCTCTCACCGGCAACCCCTATTCCGTTTGCGATTTCGCTGCTGCGGCAAGCTGGGCCACGTAGTCCTTAAACACGCGACCGCGCTCCTCGTAGCCCGAGAACTCGTCGAACGAAGAGCAAGCAGGCGAAAGCAGGATCACGTCGCCGCGGCTCGAGAGCGAGCGGGCAACGTCAACGGCATCGCGCAGATCATCGGCCTGGGCGATATCCACGTCACCATCGACATCGGCCTCGTCCATAGCGGCGGTAAAGCGCTCGCGCGCATCGCCAAAGCAAACGACCGAGCGCACGTTGTCCATAACGACGCGGGCAAAGTCCGCAAGCGGCGTGCCCTTATCGTGGCCGCCGAGCAGCAAGATCACGTCGTCATCAGGAAACGCCGTCAGAGCCTTTTCGACTGCATCGGTGTTCGTTGCCTTGGAATCGTTAACGTAGCGCACGCCATCGATCTCGCCACAGGGCTCAACGCGGTGCTCCAGCGGCTGGAACGATGCCAAACCGCGGCAAACGCCCTCGGGATCGGCACCGACGGCCAGAGCAGCCGTGGCGGCACATAGGGCATTGATGACATTGTGATGGCCCGAGATCTTGAGCTCGGAAGTGGCGACAAGCTGAGTCTCGACGCCCTTCAGGCGAACGACCATCTTGCCGTCGCGCACAAAGGCGGCGTCTGCACCCTTGGGCTCGTCAAAAGCGACCTTGCAGATGCGGCGACCCGGTGTGTAGATGTACTCATCGAACTCATGGATGCCGGCATCCTCGACGTCGATAACCACGAGGTCGTCATCGACCATATTCTCGAACAACTTGATCTTGGCAAGCGCATAGTTCTTGTGGCTCTTGTGCCAGCCCAGGTGGTCGGGCGTGATGTTGAGCAGCACCGCCACGCGAGGATGAAGCTCGGCGGTCGTAGCAATCTGATAACTCGACAGCTCGGCCACAAACCACTCATTGTGTGCGCGGCCGTCGATCTCGTTCACCGGCGGCTCGCCGATATTGCCGACGGCCACGCTGGCTTCACCGGCGGCCTTGAGCAGATAATCGGTCAGCGACGTGGTAGTTGTCTTGCCGTTGGTACCCGTGATGGCGATCCAATTTTGGGGCGACAGGCGATAGGCAAACTCAGGCTCGCCCATAATCTGGGCAGCATGCTCACGCCCGGCCTTAAAAAAGGCCGAGAACTCCGAGATACCCGGGCATGTCACGCACACGTCATAGTCACCCTCGACCTGCTCGGTGCCGTAGACAAACGACGCGCCCTGCGCCTCGAGCGCACGTGTGGCGTCATTGGGCTCGGAGCCACCGCCGCCATACACGGTCGTAGCGCTCACGCGCTCGGGGTGAGCCAACGCCCAACGGGCGACATCGAGACCGGATTTACCCTGCCCCAAAACAAGCAGGCTAAAGATATCAGCAAGAGGCATGAAAGACCACTATCCCAACTGGAAGAACAGGGCGAGGCCAACGGCGCCAAAGGCCGCGGCGATAATCCAAAAACGGATAACGACCTTGGTCTCGGCCCAGCCCTTCTTTTCGAAATGATGATGAATGGGCGCCATAAGGAAGACGCGCTTGTGCGTAAAGTGGAAATAGACAACCTGGATCATGACCGACAGGGTCTCGACGATAAACAGACCGCCGATGATGAGGGAAACGACTTCGGTGTTGGTCATGATGGAGGTGCAGGCAAAAGCGGCACCCAGGGCAAGCGAGCCGGTATCGCCCATAAAGATGCTCGCCGGGTAGCAGTTGAACCACAAAAAGCCCAGGCAGGCACCGGCGCACGCCGTGCAGAAGATGGACAGGTTCACGTCACCGTGCAAAAACGCCATGGCGGCCATGGCGAGCATGGCGATCATGGAAGTGCCGCCGGCAAGGCCGTCCAGACCATCGGTCAGGTTCACGGCATTGGAAAGACCGGCGATCATCAGCCAGCAAAATACAATGTAGAGCCACGGAAACGAAAGGCCGCAGATGGTGGTCGAAAGAACACCGAGGTCAATCGTCAGGCCGCCGGGAAAACGAATCTCGGGGGCGACGCCGCACCAATTGACGGCGAGCACGGTAAAGGTGACGCAGATGATGGTCAGACCGATCATCTTGGCGTGAGGCGTCAGGCCGAGCGAGCGACCATGCGTGACGGAGGTCAGGTCGTCGATGAGGCCCAGAACGCCGGTGGCCAGCGTTGCAAGCAGCACGAGCACGAGCTCGGTGGTGAGCTTGCCCATCAGCAGGCAGGTCAGCGAGATCGCGACAAGGATGATAACGCCGCCCATGGTGGGCGTACCCTGTTTAATCAAATGACGCTTGGGGCCGTCGGCTCGAACCTGTTGGCCGATACCCTCGACCTTCAGCAGCTTGATCCACCACGGCATAAGCAGCAACGCAATGGCGGCAGCGATGCCAAGTCCCAAAAAGGCCTGATACGTAGGATACGAGGGATTGCCGAACATGGGCTAGCACACACCTTCCACAAAGCGGTCGAGCTCAACAAAACGGGAACCCTTGACCAGTACAACATCATGATTTTCAAGCGCGCCGCCCATGCGGTCGAGCACCTGCTGATAATCGGAGAACACCTGGATGCGGTCCTCATCCATACCCATCATACGTGCGGCATCGGCCATGAGCAGAGCCAGCTCGCCGCCGACGCACGCGAGCATGTCGAGCTTCTTGGCGGCGGCATACGCGCCCACGAGCTCATGCATGCGGGGAGCCTCGTCGCCCATCTCGCCCATCTCGCCCAAGATCGCCATGCGCGAACCGTCACAGATGAGCGAGCACAGCAAATCGAGGCCGGCAGCCATAGACTCGGCACTGGCGTTATAGGAGTCGTCGATGATGCGTGCTCCGCTCTTGGCGCGCTTGATCTCCTGACGGTGACCGGTGATCGTAAGGCCCCTAAAGGCAGCATCGATCTGCTCGGGCGTCACGCCAAGACGATAGGCGACCGCGGCGGCCTTGACGGCATTGGGCACGGACTGCACACCGGGAATAGCCAACATGGTATCGACCGTGTCGCCCTGACCAAAGTCGAGCGTAAAGACCGGATGGCCCTCGTCGTCGACGCGAATGTCGCGCGCGCGGACCTCGTCGTCGTCCGAGACACCGGCCAGCATCACGTCAATACCCGCAGGCTGGGCGAACGTATCGCGAATGAACGGCGTAAAGTCGTCCTCGCCGCCCAAAACCAGCAACGGCGAGAAATCGCCGGCGGCGCACATGCCCTGGACAATCTCGGACTTGGCGCGGGCGATGTTCTCGCGGCTGCCCAGGATGCCGATGTGGGAGGTTCCGATCTTGCTCACGATGGCAAGATTGGGGTTGGCAGACTGGGACAGGCGCTCAATCTCATGAAAATGGTTCATGCCCATCTCGAGCACCAGGACCTCGGTATCGGCCGGAGCGGAAAGCACCGTGAGCGGCATGCCGATCAAGTTGTTGAAATTGCCCTTCGTGGCCCAGACGCGATAACGCTTGGCGAGCACGGCGGCGAGCACGTCCTTGGTCGTCGTCTTGCCAATCGAACCGGTAATGCCGACGACCAGGCAGCCAAGCTCCAAGCGATATACGTGCGCCAGGCGCAGCAAGAACTCCACGGGGTCGTCGGTCAGCAAGATGGCGCATCCCTTGTCCTGCGCCAACGAAACCAGCTCGGCATCGGGCTCGCGCGTCATCACGACGGCACCGGCACCCGACTCGATGGCACGGGAGGCAAAATCATTGCCGTCGACCTTTTCGCCGGGGAAGGCGACAAAGATCGTCCCCTCCTCGACCTGACGCGAGTCGATAACGCACCCGCGGCATACCCGGTCGACTTCTTCCGTCACGGTTCGGGCCCCCGTTGAGGCCGCGAGGTTGTTGACGGCGATCTCTATCATTGCAGCTCCCCTGTAAACCTAATAATGCTATCGGCGTATTGTATCCCAGTGCCATGCGCGCGTGGTGCAGGGCATGTGAACACCCTTCAGATCAAACGGCAGACCACGCTCAAGATTGTAACCCCCTACTTCGTGCGCGGGATACCCAGCACGTCGAGTGCGTTGGCCATAATGGACTGGAATGGCACCGCGGCGGCATCCGAGCCGCTCGGCGTTCCATCGAGTGTGATATAGCACAGCACCTTGGGCGATTGTGCCGGCGCAAAGCCCATAAAGGACGACATGTAGTTCTCCTTGAGATAACCGCCGTTCTCGTCAGCACGCTCGGCCGTACCGGTCTTGCCCGCCACGTCATAGCCATCAACCGCACCGCCAACGCCCGTGCCTTCGGACACGACCGTCTGCATGCACGATGTCACCTGAGCGGCAGCGTCCTCCGAAATCGCACGCTCGCCTTCGCCCCAGTCCTTCTCATCGCCCTTGCTGGACTTATAGAAGTGCGGAGTCATCATCACGCCGCCGTTCGCGATGCCGCCCACAGCACGTGCGACCTCAATCGGCGAGACGGACAGCGCCTGGCCAAAGCTCATCGAGCCCAGCGTGGCGCCGTCGTACTGGTCGCGCTCCTTGACGATGCCCAGGCTCTCACCCGGAAAATCGACACCGGAGCTATGGCCGATACCCCACTTGTCCACATAGGTGGCAAAATCATCGGCACCGATCTTGCGTCCCACCAGGACAAAGCCCACATTGGACGAACGGCGCATCATCTCGCGCACGTCCATGGTCATGGTGTAGTCGCGCTTATCGGCGTCGGTAACGGTGTCGTCGCCAACCTTGATGCTCGCCGGCACCTCAAACGACGTGCTCGAACGCACGGCGCCCAAGTCGAAGCCGGCACCGGCCACGAGCGTCTTAAAGACCGAGCCGGGCTCGTAGGCATCGGTAACCAGGCGCAAGTTCATGTCCTCGGTCTTGGCATTTTCCAGATCGGTCTGGTCATATGTCGGATACGAGCATGCCGCCAGAATCTCGCCCGTCGCGGGATCGGTGACCAGAGCCGAGCCATTCTTGGCCTTGGTCTTTTCGACCGCCTCGGCCAGGGCGTCCTCGGCGGCACGCTGGATATTGACATCGAGCGTCGTCACGATGTCCACGCCGTCCACCGCGGCAACCTTCTTATAGGCGCCGCCCGCGATATAGCTACCGTCCCTCGCCCGCTCACGCACCAGCGAACCGTTCGTTCCGGTCAAAAGCTTGTTGTACTGTTTTTCGAGGCCCGTCAGACCGTCGTTGTCCACGTTTACCACGCCAAGCACCTGCGATGCCAGGTTGCCGTAGGGGTACACGCGCTTCATGGCCTGCTCAAAGAGCACGCCTGGCAGGTTCTTCTTCTCCAGCGCCGCGACATCATCCTCGTCCACCTGACGTTTGATATACACCCAGGTGCCATCCGACTCAACGAGCTCGCGACAGGTCTTTTTATCGATGCCCGTAGCTTTGACCAGTGCCGATACCGTTTTGTCAACGTCCTCGATAAGCTGAGGATTCACGGCGATGTTACGGCATTCGACCGACGACGTCAGCACGTTGCCGTTACGGTCGTAGATGGTACCGCGCTTGGCATATAGCGTCTGCGCAAGCAAGCGACGTGCATCGGCGCGGTCGCGCAACTTATCGGCTTCCACGATTTGATAGTCGGCAAGGCGAAGGACGCCCAAACCCAAGCCAAACCCGATAAAGCCCATGACGGCCTTGCGGCGGGGCAGCGGCGTGCCCGTGAGCCATTCGGTCGACGAGCTCTTGCGCGGTCTGGTGTTATGCATTTGAGGGCCACTCGAGCCACGGAGACGCGACGCAGGGTCGTTGCCATAGGACGGCCTCGCGTTGTAAGATGGCCGACCCGTTCCTTGATAACCAGAACGTCCCCGCGATGAGGGACGTCCAGAACCGCGACCCCCGTCGGAGCCGCGGCGATAGTCATTTGTCATACTCAGCTACCGTCTTGTTACTGAGCGGTCGCGGTCGAGCTAGCGCCCGCGGCTGCATCCTGCGAAAAATCAAGTGTAACGCTCTCGCTGGGCTCCACCATGCCATAAGCGCCCGCAAGGTCGCGAATGCGCGTGTCGGCACCATAGACCGAATGCATGACCTCCAGGTCGGAGCTCTCGTCGGTCGCCTTCTCGAGCGTGTTGGTAAGCGCGGCGTTGCTGTTGAGCACCTGGGCCGTAACGCCGGCGAGCGCCACACGGGCGACACCGATCGTCATGAAGATGGCCGCAATGATGCAAAACGTTTTAAGAACGCTCATGAAAACCGGGCTTACCGCCTGGTTTGCCTGACGGCCCGCGCCCGTGTAGACATCAAAGCGCGGCGTGCGCTGCTCGTGGGGAGCAACGGGAGCCTGCGGTGCCTCACGATAGGCGGGCATGGCGTTCATATCATAGGCGAGTGCTGCGTTTGAGTTGTTGTAGCCCATGATATGCCGCCTCCCATCCCGAGTACGTTGGTAGTGTGTTTAAGCTTCGTTTGTGGTACGAGCGGGAGGTCCAATATCGCGCGGTCGCGTCTACAGACGCTGCGCCACGCGGATCTTGGCTGATCTCGCCCGAGGGTTGCGCGCAACCTCATCGGGTTGGGCAACCAGGGGTTTGCGGGTGATGACCTTGAGTATCGGCACGTTGCCGCACACGCACACCGGAATCTCCGGCGGACACGTGCACCCCTGGCTCATCTCCTTAAAGTGGTTCTTTACGATACGGTCCTCGAGCGAGTGATACGAGATGACGCAGATGCGTCCGCCCGGGTTGAGCCACCTTGTGGCGGCGTCAAGCCCTCGCTCGAGCACATCGAGTTCGTGATTGACCTCGATGCGAATGGCCTGGAAACTCTTCTTGGCTGGGTGTCCGCCATGCCGACGAGCGGCAGCGGGGATACCAGCCTTGATGATCTCGACAAACTGGCCGGTGGTTTCAATCGGCTCATGCTCGCGGCGACGCACGATCTCACGCGCGATCTGCGAGGCGAACTTCTCTTCGCCGTAGACGCGTAGAATCCGGGCGAGGTCGTGTTCGTTATAGGTGTTGATGACCTCAGCTGCGTTTAAGGTGTTGTTACCCGGATCCATCCGCATGTCCAATGGGGCGTCCTCGTTATACGAAAAGCCCCTGCCAGGGATATCGAGTTGCGGTGACGAAACGCCCAAGTCGAACAGGAAGCCATCGACCCCGGGCACCTCGGCCGAGCAAAGCAGCTCGTCCAAGTCGCCGAAGTTGCCCTTCAGCAGCTGGTGCGGTACGCCGGGAACCTCGCGGTCCAGACGGGCACCAGCGGCCTCGAGGGCCATGTCGTCCTGATCGACGCCGAGCAAAAGGCCGGTCTCCCCCACCTGCGCGGCCATCTTTACCGAATGGCCGGCACCGCCAAGGGTGCAGTCGCAGACGACGGAGCCGCTCTTCAGCTGCAGCGACTCAAGCACTTCGCCGAGCATGACAGGTTCATGCCGATATTCTTGTGTCAAGATCCCACGCTCCATCCGTTACTCGTGCCTTGCCCTTACGAGAAGAAGAGGTCCAGCAGGGCCTCGTCGTCATCGTCCTCATCGGCCGTAGCGCGGTCCCAAACCTCAAGGTGGTCGTAGTTGCCCACAACCGTGACCTCGCGGTCGAGGTTCGCCTGCTTGCGGAGAGACTCAGAAAGACCGATACGACCGGCGCTGTCCACATCCATCGACGTGGTGCGCTTGTTGATCGCCCTCATGAGCTTCTGGTCGTTGATGTCACGCGGGTTAAAACCCTCGTGGCCCTCACGACCCGCGAAGAGTCCTTCGACCCACTTATCGAAGGCCTCGGCAGAGAACACGTACAGAGCATCGACATCCAGGGCTTTGAACACGCGAACGCGCTCTCCAAGCTCCTCGCGAAGGGGTGCAGGCAGGGACAGACGACCTTTTGCATCGAGATTGCGCTCGTATGCACCCGTCATTCCCATGTGCGCCCTCCCCTCGGTTACTCAGATGGCACGTACGCGGGGAACCACCCCGCCTGTCGACGTCATCAATAATATGGGGAACTGCCCCATTTTTCAACACCTTTCCCCACCTCTTCCCCCACCCCACCCCACCACTCCACCCCCAATATGTTGTAAAACACCCCCGAGCATATGTTCGAAAACACAATATGTTGTGTTTGCAGCAAAGGCGGGATGCCACCTGTAGAACCACGCCCGCGAACCTCAACCTTCAAGTTGACCTTGAGGCGATTTTTACGTCCCTTTACACACCGTTCACATCGCCCCCAAACTCCCCCACCCATGGTACACACGGCCCACCACCGCGTCGGTGTCTAGCGAAAAATGGGACGGGCCCCAGATTGCCCATGTGCGCAAAAGTGCGTCTCGGCAATCTGGGGCCCGTCCCCTTTAATATTTATAAATATGCAGGTCAGCGAGGTGCTAGCGATGTGCCAGCGGATGCGCCGCCAGATAGACCTCGGTCAGTTGCGTGCGGTCGACATGCGTGTAGACCTGCGTGGTCGAAATATCGGCATGGCCCAAAATCTCCTGCAGCACACGCAGGTCGGCACCGCCCGCGAGCATGTGGGTGGCAAAGGAGTGGCGCAGGGTGTGGGGATGGAGCCCAACCAGCCCCACCTGGCGCCCATACCGCTCGCATATCGCATGCACGGCCTGGCGCGACAGGCGACGTCCGTTCTTATTTAAAAAGACCGCCGAGGTCTCCGTCCCGTGAGCATGCGCGGCCAAGAGAGTGCGCCCGTCACCTATATAGTGTGTCAGGGCACGCGCCGCGCTTCCCACCAACGGGGCCAGACGCTCCTTGGAGCCCTTACCGCGCACCAGGACAAACCCGTCATCAATATGGATATCGCCCACATCGAGCCCAACCAGCTCACTCACGCGCAGGCCGCAACCGTAAAGCACTTCCAAGATGGCATGATCGCGCAGTCCCATCTCGCCCTCGGGAAAGTCTTGATCGAGCAGTGCCGAGACATCCTCCACCGAAAGGTATTCCGGCAGGCGATCTGCCTTTTTGGGCAGGTGCAACGCCGCCGTCGGGTTTTGGGCCACGGCCCCATCGCGCACCAAAAAGGCATGCAGGCCCTTCACGGCAGCAAGCGCGCGCTCCACCGAGGCGTCGGAATAGCCTCCGTCGCGGCGATCGGCAACAAAGCCCTCCACGACCTGACGGGTCACCTCTTCAAAAGACGCAATGTCAGCCCGCTCCAGATAGGCGCAGTACGTCGTCAGGTCACGACGATAGGCCGCAATCGTGTTGCGCGCCAAGCCCCGCTCGACCGCGAGGTAATCGAGATACTCCCCCGCCGCCACGGCAAGCGACGAGGGAGTAGCTTCGGTATGTTCCTTATTCGCCGGCACCCTTAGTCCGTAGCGAGGTTCTTGGGCGTCACCTGCAGACGGTCGACACCCTCGTGCTGGCCGATCGAGGCGCGCACGAACTCGCGGAACAGCGGCTGCGGGTTGGTCGGACGGCTCTTGAACTCGGGATGAGCCTGGGTGGCCACATACCACGGATGTACGTCGCGCGGCAGCTCGACCATCTCGACCAGACGCTCGTCGGGCGAAAGACCCGAGATAACCAGACCGGCGTCCTCGAGCTGGTCACGGAAGGCGTTGTTGAACTCAAAACGGTGACGGTGACGCTCGTAGACGAGCTCCTCGCCATAGGCCTCGCGCGCGAGGGAATCGGCAGCAAGCTTGCACGGATAGGCACCCAGACGCATGGTGCCGCCCTTCTCGGTCACGTCCTCCTGCGAGCTCATCAGGTCGATGACACTATACGGGCCGTCCGGATCGAACTCGGAAGAGCTGGCGCCGGCAAGGCCGACCACGTTGCGGGCGAACTCGCACACGGCCACCTGCATACCCAGGCAAATGCCCAGATACGGAATCTTGTGCTCGCGGGCGAACTCGGCCGCGAGGATCTTGCCCTCCAGGGCGCGCTTGCCAAAGCCGCCAGGGACCAAGATGCCCGAGGCGTCACCCAGGACCTCGGAGACGTTCTGCTCGTCGAGGCTCTCGCCATCGACCAGCTGCACGTCAACGTGGCGATCGTAGAACACGCCCGCGTGGTGCAGGGCCTCGATAACCGACAGGTAGGCATCGGGCAGCTGCGTGTACTTGCCCACGACGGCGATCTTCACCTTGTCGGCGTGATGGTTGGCATGGTTCTGCTTGCGCAGGAACTCGTTCCACTCGCTCATGTCGCGCTCACGCGGGTCCAGACCCAGGCGCTCGCAAATGCGCAGGTCAAAGTCCTGCTCGGCAAGCAACTGCGGAACATCGTAGATGCTCGCGCAGTCCTCGTTGGTAAAGACACAGTCGGTGTCGACGTCGCAGAAGCTTGCAATCTTGCCGCGGATGGCATCGTCGATATGGTGGTCGGAGCGCAGAACGATAATATCGGGCTGGATACCAAAGCTGCGGAGCTCCTTAACGGAGTGCTGCGTCGGCTTGGTCTTAACCTCGTGGGCGGCGGCGATATAGGGAACGAGCGACA
Source organism: uncultured bacterium (assembly GCA_905216105.1). Taxonomy (GTDB): domain Bacteria; phylum Actinomycetota; class Coriobacteriia; order Coriobacteriales; family Coriobacteriaceae; genus Collinsella. The sequence goes on from CAJMSG010000018.1 coordinate 11,930, forward strand.
CGTGGATGTAGCAGACGTTCTCGGGGCCGGCCTCCTTGCGATACTGGCGAATGGCCTCGACAAACGGCTGCGACTCGATGTCGCCGATGGTGCCGCCCAACTCAGTGATGACCACGTCGGAGCCGGTCTGCTCCTCAATACGACGGAACTTATCCTTAATGGCGTTCGTGACGTGCGGAATCACCTGCACGGTGCCGCCCAAAAAGTCACCGCGACGTTCACGGGCGATCAGGCTCTTATAGATGGCACCAGTCGTAAAGTTGGAATCGCGGGTCAGGTTCTCGTCAATAAAGCGCTCGTAGTGGCCCAGGTCCAGATCGGACTCGTAGCCGTCCTCGGTCACAAAGACCTCGCCATGTTGGAACGGGCTCATGGTGCCGGGGTCGACGTTCAGATACGGGTCGGCCTTTTGCATCGTTACCTTGTAGCCGCGCGACTTGAGCAGACGGCCCAGCGAGGCCGCGGTAATACCCTTGCCCAGAGACGAAACCACGCCGCCGGTCACGAACACATGCTTGGTCATATTGAGTTACCTGCGCTTCCCGTAGAAGTTGTCCATACACATCTTACGGGTCTTCATTGTAATACTCGCGACGCGCGCCGCACGCAATTTTTCTTACGCGCAATCGCATTTCTCCATCTCGAAACAAAACGCCGTCCGGTTGCCCAGACGGCGTCGTTTCCACTATGAATGCACGCTGTTATCGATCGGCGACTTCGTCCTTGATCAAGTCCTGAACGAGCATACCGGCACGGATGCCCTCTAGATACCACTCGCCACGCTCCGTGAGACAAATACCATTTGCGAGCTGGCCGCCGTCGTCGCTGTAGCGCGAGACGACCTCGATGATGTCTTCGGATTCCAAGCGTTCAATTGCCGCGCGGGCGCGATACGGAGACACCCCCACACGCTCGGCAAGCGTCTTGCGCGAAAAGCCATAAAATCCGCCGTTGTCTTCGGACAGCCGTGCGATCTCCATCAGCACCTGCACCTCGACACGCTTCATATCGTTGACACTCGCACGACCCTTGCCAGCCATGGCAGCCTCCTCAAACCGAGCACGGGCATCACCTGCACCGTGCGCGACCGGCACACCCCATGATGGCCGGCAACATCCATCATGCGGCATCCCCGCAAAAGGATGAAACAGTTAGGGTTATTGTATACCGCCCAAATCGCTTATAGGCAGGTAAAAGGGCTATTTTTAGGTTAAACGGTAGCTTTGTTGATAAAAGGGGCACACCGAATGTATATCCGATGCGCCCCTTTCAGACCAATTAATCCAGGCTCAGCGGTGGAAGAAACCACGGCGCTCGAACTTGGGCTCGCAGCACACGTTGATGCCCAGCTTGCGCAACACCGTCTCGTCCGTCGGCGAGATGATCACGCTAAAGAAGGCATCGCAGCCGCGCAGCTGCTCCAGGCCCGAAAGGACGCGGGCCGCCGTCTCGCTCGTTGCCGAGGTGATCGAGAGCGCCATAAGCGTCTCGTCGGTGTGCAGGCGCGGGTTCTTGCTACCAAGGAAATGCGTCTTGAGCTTGCTGATAGGCTCGATCGCTTCATCGCTAATGACCTCGAGCTCGAGGTCAACGCCCGAGACGTGCTTAAGTGCATTCATGATGAGCGAGCTCGCGGCGCCCAGGCGCGTGGAAGTCTTGCCGGTCACCACGGAGCCGTCGGGCATGACCATGGCGCCTACGGGGCCGCCCGTCAGCTGCTCCCTGGTAAGGGCGGCCGAGCGTGCCGGCGAGTAGTTCTTGTCGATACCGGCCTTCTTCATAATGAGCTCGAGACGATCAACCTGCTCATCGCCCACACCGGTGCGGCGCACGGCCTCGACCGCAGCAAAGTAGCGGCGGACAATCTCCATCTTGGAAGCGTCGCGGCAGGCATCGTCATCGGTGATGGCAAAGCCGACCATATTGACGCCCATGTCCGTGGGGCTCTGGTAGGGGCTCTTGCCCAGGATCTTTTCCATCAGGGCACGGACCACCGGGAAGGCCTCGACGTCGCGGTTGTAGTTGACCGTAGTCTTGTTATAGGCCTCCAAGTGGAAGGAGTCGATGATGTTGGCGTCGTCAAGGTCGGCCGTGGCGGCCTCATAGGCGATGTTGACCGGATGCGTGAGGGGAAGGTTCCAGACCGGGAAGGTCTCGAACTTGGCGTAGCCGGCAGCGGTGCCGTGCTTGTGCTCGTGATAGAGCTGAGACAGGCAGGTGGCGAGCTTGCCCGAGCCGGGGCCGGGGGCGGTGACCACGACGAGCGGACGAGTGGTCTCGACAAACTCGTTCTTGCCATAGCCGTCGTCGGACACGATCAGGTCGACGTCGTGCGGATAGCCCTCGATGGGATAGTGCAACTTGGCGGGAATGCCGAGCGCGTTCAGGCGATTACGGAAGACGTCAGCGGCGGGCTGGCCGGCGTACTGGGTGATAACCACGGCCGCGACAGCAAAACCGTTGCCGCGGAACAGGTCGACCAGGCGCAAAACGTCCTCGTCATAGGTAATGCCCAGGTCACCGCGAGCCTTGTTCTTCTCGATGTGGTTCGCGTTAATGGCGATGATGACCTCGACGTCGTCTGCAATGCTCTTGAGCATGCGAAACTTGCTATCCGGCTCAAAACCCGGCAGCACGCGGCTCGCGTGATAGTCGTCAAACAGCTTGCCGCCAAACTCCAAATACAGCTTGCCGCCAAACTGCGAGATGCGCTCCTTAATATGAGCGGCCTGCAGCTCGATATACTTCGCGTTGTCGAAACCCTGGCGCATGTATGGCTCCCGTCCCGTTTCCAATTTATGTTCTAGGCGATTATAACGGAGCAGACCCTTCCCGAAGCCCAGGCCATCAACAGGCACCAACCAAACACGCCATCGATAAGTTGCGGAGAAATAGTTCCCCTTTTTGGCGCAAACTAACCTGACCCCTTTGCATCAATAATGGAAACGTCGCAGGTTGAGCATAAGTCAGCGAGCGCCGCCCAGAACGCACAAGTTGGCATGAAAAAGGCAAGGCATAGACCTTCTGGTCATGCCTTGCCTTTTGAATGACAAATTGTCGTTCTGGGCGGCGCGCAGCGTCGACTGGTTGCGCGGTTCGTAGAACCGCGCAACATAAGCGCGCCCCCTCCCGCGCACGGAACGGGAGGGGGCTAAAGGTAGGAGTCTACCGGTGGGTTTACCCCACCGGACAGACGATGACCAGATGATCCTTTACAGGATCGTCAAGGTTTCCGTGGGGTACCCGTTGGGTACTTAGAGCAACACGCAGGCGACGGTCAGGATGATGGCGCAGACGACGGAGAGCGCGACGATGAGCTTAAGGGCAAACTTGAGCCAGGTCGTCCACTCGATCTTGGCCAGGGCGAGACCGCCCATGATGGCGCCGGAGGTCGGGGTGAACAGGTTCACGACACCGATGGCGGCGGAGAAGATCATGACCATGACCTCGGGCGAGAAGCCGAGCTTAACAGCCAGCGGTCCCATGATGGGCATGGAGACGGTGGCCATACCGGAGGTCGAGGGGATCAGGAAGGACAGGCCGAAGTAGACCAGGAAGCTCATGGGAGCGAAGATCACGCCGGACAGGCCAGCCAGGGCATTGGCGGCAGCGTCGAGGACGTAAACGTCGAGGCCGGTGCTAGCCATGAGGACGGAGATGCCACGGGCGAGGGCGATGACGAGAACAACGGACATCATGTCGGCAGCGCCGGTGATGAAGGTGTTGACGATCTGCTTCTCGGACAGGCCACCGATGATACCGATCAGGATAGCCATGAGGAAGAACCAGGTGGAAGCCTCGTCGAAGTACCACTGGCCAATGGGCAGGCCGGTGATCAGGGCAGACCAGCCCTGGACGACGGCATTACCGTCGGCGTCGTAGACAGCGCCAGCGTCAAAGAAGTTGGCGACGCCCTCGTTGAGGTCGGCCAGCGGGATGAAGCCGACGATCATGACGACGAAGGTGAAGGCGAAGGCGATCAGAACACCCTTCTGACGACCGGTGAGCTTGACCTCCTTGTGGACCTCGGAAGCAGCCTTGCCGTGAGCCTCTTCGGCGTCCTTGAGCTCCTGCATCGACAGGATGGTGGAACCCTTGTCAGCCTTGACCTTCTTGGCATAGTTCATCACGAAGACGATGGACATAGCGGTGGTGACAATCCACAGGACGGCACCGAGGCCGATGATGATGGACTGGTTGACCTCAATGCCAACGCCGGTCAGAGCGTCGACGGCAGCGCCGACGGCGAACGGGTTAACCGTGGAGCCCAGGCAGCCGCAGCCAGCGCCGAGCAGGACGGTAGCGGCGCCGACCATGGGGTCGAAGCCAGCGGCCATCATGGTAGCGGCGAGCAGGGCGTAGAAGGGAACGGTCTCCTCGCACATACCATAGGTGGTACCACCGAGGGAGAAGATGAGCATAAGGACAGGAACGAGCATGATCTCGTTGCCCTTAAGCTTCTGCACCAGAACGGCGATGCCGTTGTCCAGAGCGCCGGTCTCGGTCATCATACCGAGGAAGCCGCCCAGGATCATAACGAAGAGGCAGACGGGCAGAGCGTCAGCGAAGCCCAGGATCGGGGCGGTGCAGAAATCGCTCAGGCGGGCTGCAGTAACCGCGCCGCCGGACGTGCCGGAGACGATAACGGTAATCACTGCAACAATTGCCAGCAGAGCTAGAAGAATGGTGAACGATGAAGGCATACCGCGCTTTTTCTTAGCGGTCTCAGTCATGGTTCTCATCCCCCCTTCATAAATCATTTAACTTTCTCGCGCGAAGCGGATCTTCCGTGCCGTGCCCACCGCCCGACGCGAGATATTTACCAGACAAAGCCGCTCGGGGTGTGCAGCAATACACCCCGAGCGAGATGCTAGATGCTCTTACTTGAGCGTGGCGTACATGACAGCCTTGATGGTGTGCATGCGGTTCTCGGCCTCGTCGAAGACCTTGGAAGCGGGGCTCTCGAAGACCTCGTCGGTGACCTCCTGCTCGGTGATGCCGAACTGCTCGCACTTCTCGGCGCCAATCGTGGTGTTGGTGTCGTGGAAGCTGGGCAGGCAGTGCAGGAAGATGGCACCCGGGTTGGCCATAGCCATGACCTCGGAGGTAACGCGATACGGGGTGAGCTGAGCGATGCGCTCGGCCCAGACCTCGTCGGGCTCGCCCATGGAGACCCACACGTCGGTGTAGAGGACGTCGGCACCGGTGACGCCGTCCTTGACGTCGGTGGTCAGCTTGATGGTGCAGCCGTTGGCCTCGGCGATGGGCTTGCAGGCCTCGATGACGTCGTCGGCGGGCATGCACTCCTCGGGGCCGCAGGCCACGAAGTTCATGCCGAGCTTGGAGCAGACAACCATGAGGGAACGAGCGACATTGTTCTTGCAGTCGCCCATGAAGACGAGGGTCTTGCCCTTGATGTCGTAGTTGAAGTTCTCCTGGACGGTCAGGATGTCGGCGAGCATCTGGGTGGGATGCCACTCAGTGGTCAGGCCGTTCCACACGGGCACGCCGGACTTAGCAGCGAGCTCCTCGACGTCGTCCTGGGCAAAGCCACGGAACTCGATGCCGTCATACATGCGGCCAAGAACGCGGGCGGTGTCCTCGATGGACTCCTTCTTGCCCATCTGCGACGAACCGGGATCGAGGTAGGTGACGCCCATGCCCAGATCCATGCCGCCGACCTCGAAGGCGCAGCGGGTACGAGTGGAGGTCTTCTGGAAGAGCAGAACGATGTTCTTGCCCTCGAGATAGCGGTGCGGAACGCCAGCGCGCTTCATGTCCTTGAAGTTCTTGGAGAGCTTGAGCAGGTACTCGATCTCCTCGGTGGTGAGGTCGAGAAGCTTGAGGAAGCTACGGCCGGAGAGGTTAACACCCATGGTTCGTTTCCTTTCGAAGAAATGAATTACGTAAGTATTAGTGTTGCCCGTTTGACGGGCGAAACCGGTGCGGTTGTAGGGGGACCGCACCGGAAACGGAAAAACTTAGAGGTCCTCGCGCCAGAAGGGCATGCTCATGCAGCGCGGGCCGCCGCGGCCGCGGGAGAGCTCGGCGGAGGGC
>CAJMSG010000019.1:0-17769 GCA_905216105.1 uncultured bacterium
GCATCGACGCCCGGGGTCAAGCCCTGCAACAAAACATCAGCAGCAGAAAGCAAAATCTCCGGACGCATGGAGCCCTCGTTGTCGGCATGGGTGTCGAGCGTGAGCACCAGATGGTCCGGACGCTCCCCCGCCGCGAGCTCATAGCCAACGAGCGTATGGTCCAGATCAAGACGCTTACTCTTTTTTCCACGCGCGTAGTCGATGCCATGACCCGCGCGCAGCGTGTCGATCGCAGCGCGAACCTCGTCGGCGCTCACGGGGGCCTCGGGGTCCAGGTGCAAGTCGATGCGGTACGACAGACGCGTAAGCTGAGCCGTCAGCGCCGGCGTGCGCACGTCGATGTAGGCAGCCTCGATAGGCGCCAGATCGGCAGGCGATGCAGCGGCTAGGCGCTCAAAGGCCTCGTCGAGAGCGACGAACTCGGTCATAAACAGGTCATACCACTCGCAGGTCGACGACGTGCCCACGGGCAGCGCCGACGAAAAGCCCACGCGCATATGCGGCGAGAAACCCTGCGTCACGGCATAGGGCAGGCCCGCACGGCGCACGATACGCTCAATGGTATGGATTAGTTCCAGGTGGCCCAGGTACTTAAGGCGATCACGCTTGCCGTAGCGAACGCGCAGCCTGAAGAGCGTGGGATTGTCGGTCAAGCGCTCACTCATGCGCGATCACCCATCAATACGTTCTTGGCGTGGAGCGTGGGACAGATTCCGCAGCCGGTGCACGACGTGCGGGTGCAATCGGGCGTCGTGACGCCCTCGAGCGAACGGCGGTATTCGCGCTCGAGGAAGCCGCGCGAGCAGCCGGGGCTCACGTGCTCCCAGGGCAGGCGCCAGTCCAGCTCGTAGGGCAGGTGTACCAGCTCGTTAAGGTCGATGCCGTTTTTGGCAGCGGCCTCCTTCCAGTTGTCGAGCGAGAAGTGCTCCACCCAGGCGTCGAAGCGCGAGCCCGCACGCCAGGCATCGATGATGACCGGCGTCATATCGCGGCCGGCGCGAGACAGCGCGGCCTCGATAAGCGAGGTCTCGGCATCGTGGTAGTGCACGCGAACGGCGCGATTGCGCACGCTCGTGATGAGCAGCTTCTGGCGGCGCTTGACGTCGTCGTAATCGAGCTGCGGGCACCACTGGAAGGGCGTTGCCGCCTTGGGGATGAACACCGAAACAGAGATAGACACCGAGATAGACCCGCGCCGCGCCTTGGGCACCACGGAGCGGCCGAGCTCCAGCACGTGATCGGCCAGGTTGGCGATAGCCACGATGTCCTCGTCGCGCTCGCCGGGAAGGCCCATCATGAAGTAGAGCTTCATGCGGTTCCAGCCGGCCTCGAAGGCTGCCTTGGCCGCGCGATCCAAATCCTCCTCGGTCACGTTCTTGTTGATAATGTCGCGCATACGCTGGCTGCCCGCCTCGGGCGCGAACGTCAGGCCGCCCTTCTTTTCGCCGGCAACCGACTCGGCCATGTCAACGCCAAACGAATCCAAGCGCTGCGACGGAATGGACACGCGAATGCCCGTGTCCTCCAGACGACGGTTGAGCCTACCGAGCACGTCGCGGATACAGGAGTGGTCGGTCGTCGAAAGCGAGGTAAGCGACACCTCGTCATAGCCAGTCTTTTCCAAGCCCTGAATCACCGATGACACGATCTGGTCGGCCGAGCGCTCACGTACCGGACGATACGTCATGCCCGCCTGGCAAAAACGGCAGCCGCGGGCGCAGCCACGCAGGATCTCGATAGACAGGCGATCGTGGACGAGCTGCGCATACGGCACGCACGACTGAGAAAGCGGGTTGGTGGCACCAAAGTCCTCGACGACGCGCTTGTAGACTACCGGCGGGACGTCCTTGCCCTCGCGCGGCACGGTGTAGCCATGCGGCGAGCAGGGCTCGTCATAGCGCACCTCATACAGGGACGGCACATAGGTACCGGCGACCGTCGCGAGCTGCTCGACAATCTGAGCGCGCGAGACGCCCTCGTCGCGCAAGCGGCGATGCAGCTGGCAGATCTCGAGGAGCGACTCCTCGCCCTCGCCAATGAGGATGGCGTCGAAAAAGGCCGCGTACGGCTCGGGGTTATACACCGAGGGACCACCGGCGACGATGATGGGGTCGTCCTCGGTACGGTCAGCAGCCAACAGCGGAATGCCGGCGAGATCGAGCGCTTCGAGGAAGTTCGTCACAGCCATCTCGTGCGGCACGTGCATGCCGACAATGTCGAACGAGGCCACAGGCGCTGCACCCTCGAGCGACAACAGCGGAATCCCCGCCTCGCGCATGGCATCGCCCATATCGGGCCACGGCACGTAGCCGCGCTCACAGGAAATGCCCTCGGCCTGATTAAGGATGTTATAGAGAATGGCGATGCCCTGGTTGGGCAGACCGACCTCATACACGTCCGGATAGATCATGCAGCAGCGATAGTCGGCATCGGCCTTTGACAGCGTGCCCCACTCGTGGTCGATATAGCGACTCGGCTTTTCGACCTTGGCGAGAAGTGGCTCGATCAGATGAAAACAGTCTTGGTATGGAACGCGCAAAAGAAACCCCTAAGCAGCGAGATCGGATGCATCCTCGAAAGGACTCATGGGACGGGTGGCACCGGCGACCGTGGTCACCAGGTCGCGAACGCGCGAAAACGTGGCGTTGACAACCTCATTGGCACGGCTGTAGTCCACATCGCGCTCGTAGAGCGACACGAGCGCGCGGCCCATGCCATAGGTACCCGCGGCGGCGGTAAGCGCCTTAACGGCAAAGCCGATGTGCGGCGTCTGCTTCACCAATGCGCGGGTGACGGCGCGAATCACCAGACCGCCGGCGAGCACGCCTGCGACCTCATAGCCGCGCTCGGGCTTAATGCCGCGCCCAAAGATGGCCGCGAGCTCAAAGAGCATGCCCACCTGCGCCAGCGCCATCACGGGATAGTCGGCACCCGGCAAAAACACCAGGGCGCCCGTCGCCATGTTGGTAAGCGCGCACGAGGTAATGATGCGATTTGCCGCCGCGATGCGCATAAAGGCAAAGTTGGCGGCAAAAGCCGTCTCCTTGTCCGTACGATCGAGGATCCAGCGGGCAAGCGTCTCGAGCAGATAGGTCTTATCGGTAGCCGCCACCACGCCGAGCATGGGCGTAGATTCCTCAACGAACGGCACCTCGACAGCGGACTCGGCAAGCACGCACACGGGCGCGCCGGCAATCACGAGCTCCTGCACAGCACTCTCCAGGCGGTCGGATCCGCACGAGAGGACCAGCACCACGTCGGTATCGGCCTTGGGAACGATACGGTCCTCCCCCAGGCGATCAACACGCACAATGCCCGAAGTCGTCTGCGGCACAAAGGCATCGCGCACCGTCTCGACCAAAAAGCGAGACGCGGTCGAATCAAGGTAAACCGAGACACGCACCGGTGTATCGGAATCCTTCTTAACAGACGCGCCCATCTTAAAAGCGCTGGTCAACTTATCTACGGGAATCTTCATGGCAAACCCCTCCAGCGGTTACGCGGCGCCCGAACGATGCCGCCATATGGATTGTACGATACCCACCGTCAGCAACTGAATCATCATCGACGACGAACCAAAACTAATAAACGGCAGCGGAATACCAGTAATCGGCATCATGCCAATGCACATGCCGATGTTCTCGAAGGTCTGGAACGCCCACATGCCGACGATACCCACGCACGATAGGCGCAAAAACAGTGACTCGCACTTAAAGGCAACGCGGATCGTCGAGAAAATCAGCATCACGTAGAGGCACAGAAGCAAAAAGGAGCCGCAGAAGCCGAACGTCTCGGACAGGAAGGCGAAGACGAAGTCGGTGTGGAACTCGGGTAGAAAGCCGCCGGCCGACTGCGTCGCGTGGCCCAGGCCCTTACCAAAGAAGCCACCCGAGCCGACGGCGATGAGCGACTGCTGCAGGTTGTAGGCATCATCCGAATTGGCATTGTCGGGGTCGATGAAGACTGTCAGACGGTTCATCTGATACTGCTTGATTAGCACGTCGTGGCCAAGGAGCGAATCAAAGACCGAGTCGAGCGCCAAGATGAGCGCAATCAAACCAACCAGCAGGGCCAAGGTCGACAGCACCCATTCGCGCCGTGCACCGCTCATGCAGATGACGATGGCACCCGAGACCAGCACGACCAGGCCCGAGCCCAGGTCGCCCATGGCGACGACGGCCAAAAACGGGATGGACAGCATACCGCAGAGCTTGACGTAGTCGCGAACAGTATCGATGCGGCCGTTGTATTGCGAGCCAAGCGTGGCCATAAAGAAGATGGTGATGAGCTTGGCAAGCTCAACGGGCTGGAAGGTCAGACCGATACCGGGAATCTTGATCCAACCCGTCATTCCCAAGCCGCCCGTGTAGGACAGGCCCGGAATCTTAGGCGAGAAGATCACGATGAGATCGACGACGAGCAGAGCCGTCGAGAAATTGGAAATGCCACGCAGGTCGGTGCGCCAGACGAGCACCGCCAGCACCGCGCCAATGCCAATGCCCAGCAGGTGGCGCGAGAACGAGGCATCGGCCTTAAACTGCGAGGCCGACCAAATGATGATGGCGCCATAGGCAACGAGCGCGACGGTAGCCAGCAGCACACCGATGTGTACCTTCTGGCGGAACGTGCCGCGCGAGGCCGAGAGCTGCTTGTTAACGCGGTCCAGGCTGCTGCGAGAGCCGGTTTTGGTTGAGCGGAACAGGTCCGCCGGCGAAAAGTCCATCGCAACCTCCTATCGAACCGAGGAATCGCCCGTGGCCGTCGACGTGTCGGGCTCATCATAAATCGCACCGAGGACATCGCGCACGACGTGCAACGCGGTATCGGAGCCGCCACCGCCCTGCTCCAAGATAGTGGCAATCACGTACTTAGGGTCATCGGCCGGCGCGTAGGCGCAAAACCACGCGTAATCGTCCTCGCCGCTCTTCTCGCCCGTGCCGGACTTACCGTAGACCGTAGGGGTCAGGGAGTTAAAGTGCGCGGCGGTCGAAGTCGACGCGGAGTAAATCACATCGTGCATGCCGTTGCGAACAAGAGCCAAATCCGAATCGCTGTTGATCTTGGCCTCCAGGCGCTTCTTCTTGCCCTTGCCGTTGTACTTGTAGGCATCGCCGTCGCCATCACGCGAGACAGCAGACAAGAACACATGCGGCACATACTGTTTGCCGCCGTTGGCAATGCCCATATAGGCGCAGGCCATCTGCAGCGGTGTCACCAGAATGTCGCCCTGGCCGATGGCGATGTTCGTCATATCGCCAGCGTTCCACTTGCGGTCCTCGGCAGATGCGTCGGTAAAGTAAGACTCTTTCCACTCGGCATCGGGAATACGGCCCGTGCCCTCACTCGGCAGATCGATACCGCAGGTCTTGCCCAGGCCCCAGCGACGAAAGATCTCTTGCAGGCCCTCGGGATGCTGGTCGTTGTAGAAAAACGCCTTGCCCATATCGTAGAACACGGGGTCGCAGGAGTTGGCGATACCGGACTGCAGCGTCATGGTGCCGTGGCCGGAATGCAGCCAGCAGTACTTGCCCCACGACTTGCCCAGACCCGTCCAATAGCCCGTGCAGTTGGTCGTCTGCCCCGACGTGTAGGTTCCAAACTCAAGACCGGCCAGTGCCGAGAGCGGCTTGATGGTCGAAGCCGACATGTACTGTCCGCTAATGGCGCGGTTGAGCAGCGGGTGCGAACCTTTGTCATCATTGAGCTCGGTCCACACGTCATTTGAGACGCCGCCGATAAAGACGGACGGATCGAACTTGGGCTCGCTCGCCATGCCCAGGATCTCGCCATTGTTGGGATCGAGACACACCACAGCGCCGTTGCCGGCATTGCTGTAGCCAGTGGTCTTGGCAAGCTCGATAGCGCTCGCCAGTGCCGTCTCGCAGGCCTGTTGGATCTTAAGGTCGAGCGTGAGCTTAATGTCGGAGCCGGCCTTCGCGGGAACGGCGCCGGCCTGACCGGTCACATTGCCCGAGGCATCGACCTTGACGGTCTGCTCGCCACGAATACCCTGCAGCAGGTTTTCGTAGTAGCTCTCAACGCCCGCCTGGCCCACGATATCGCCCGACTGGTACGTAATCTTGCCAGCAGAAGCATCATCATCGCCAGAGGTTTTCTTATTCTGGGCCTCGAGCTGCTCGGAGGTAATGGTGCCGGTATAGCCCAAGATATGGCATGCTGTCTCGCCATATGGATACTGGCGCTCGGTACGCTCGGCAATCTTGACGCCCGGGAACTCGCCGGCATGCTCCTGAATATAGGCAACCGTGGAGCGACGGACGTCCGTCGCGATGGTATGTAGGCTCTGAGCGCCCTCTGTATTGTCCTGAATATTGCGAAGGACCGCCACGTAAGGCATTCCAAGCACGTTGGCAAGATGGCGAACCAGAACCTCATCCTCGGCAAGGTCGCGGTAGGCCACGACAGCAAGTGAGGGACGGTTCTGGACAAGCGCCACGCCATTGCGGTCGAGGATGCGGCCGCGCACAGCGGGTGTGGTAACGGTGCGCGTCTGATTGCTATTAGCCTGCTTTTCGTAATAGTCCGACGAGACCATCTGCATGCCCCACAGCTTGACGGCAAGCGCCGCGAACATCGCGCCCACACCCGTGGTGAGGATGGAAAAGCGGCCCTTAAAGGCGGTCGCCGCGGTATTGCCCTCGCCCTCGGTGGCGCGCGGGGCCGTTCCATGCTGTGTATCGTAGGTAAAACGGGAATCGCCACGACGCATGATGACCAGCGCGACCACGATGGCCACAACCAGTACGATACCGGCGATAATAACCGTCAACTGGGAAGACATCTACGGGCCTCCCCTATTTGAGCTTGCGGGTCTTGGGCTTAAAGCGCATACCCGTCTGGCGTCCGCCACGTGCGGAGAATCCATAGCCGGACTGCGGCACGACGCCGGACATCAAAAACGGAATGGCAACCAGACCCGTCAGGATCGAGGACGGCAGCGCATGGCCGAAGATCGCCACGACAAAGCTCGTCTCCAAACCCATAAACAGCAAGATGATGCTGTAGATCACATTAATGACGAGCGCGAAGGCGCCCACAGTGATGCCGCGCGCACTCGGGGTACCGCCCGTCTGACCGACAGCGCTGTGCACCAGGGCAAAAGAACCCACGGTCAGCAGGAGCGACATAACGCCCACCGGAACGGCAGCGGACAGGTCATAAAACAAGCCGCTGCAAAAACCGCACACGACGGCACGGGTCGGGTCGCCCGAGAACACGCTTAGGCACACCAGGATAATCATGAAGTTGACGCGACCGCCCGCAATGGAGATCTGCGGTGCCAGGCCTGCCTGCAGCAGCACGCACACGATGGCGGCGATCACAAACGTGCGGGAGCTCATCCCCTGCTCGTGTAGATCCATGGACATGCCCCCTATTCGCTCGAGCCGGAATCGGTCGTCTCGGACGTGTCGGAACTGTCATCCGAGCTCTCGTCCTTCGTCTTGGTCGCAGCATCGCGCGACGTTCCCTGCGGCGTGCTGTTGGCTGTGCTCACGTCCTCATCCGAGGCCGACTGTTCGTCGGTCAGCGAGGTGATGACCAGCACTTCCTCGTTGTTCTCGGCCGTCGTCTGAGCGCGCACCACAATGGTGTAGTACACGTCGTTTGCCGATTTCTCAACCGACGAGACGGTGCCGAGCGGAAGGCCCTTGGGGAACACACCGCCGATGCCCGAGGTCACGATGATATCGCCAACCTTAACATCGGAGTCGACGCTCACGTACTCAAGACGCAGCGTGCCGTCAGCCTGACCCTGCAGCATGCCCTGGGCGCGCGTGTCCTGCACCATGGCGGACACGCCCGAGTTCTCGTCGCCGATCAGGCGCACGGTCGACGTCTTGGCCGAAACCTCGATAATCTGGCCGATAACACCGGCCGAGCTCGTCACGGGCATGTTAATGGAAAGCCCGTCGGCAGAACCCTTATCGATGGTTACGGTCGAAGTCCAGGCATCGCCCGAGGCGCCGACGATACGGGCCGCGGTCGACTTGAGGTTGTAGGTGGACTGCAGACCGACCAGACCCTCCAAGCGCTCGGCGGTCTTCTGGGCCTCGGAAAGCTCAGCAACCTTTGAGGTCAGGTCCTCGTTTTGCTTTTTGAGCTCGTCGAGCGTCTCCTGCGACGCCGTGAGGTTGGAGAACACGTTGCCGATCGCATTGAACGGCGCCGCCACGGCCGAGCCCACAAAGCGTACCGGCGAGGTGATCGTCGTCACGCCCGAACGGACGGCATGAATCGGTCCAGCCTGGCCCTCGCGGATGTAAAACGTGAGCAGCAACACCGAAATCAGGCTGAAAACAATCAACGGGCGCATACCCGTTGATTGTCGCTTGGTATTCAGATTTGTGGAGAAACCCGAAGATCGTGCCAAATGGAATCCACCTTTTGGAAATTAAGCATTGGTCTGGACGAAGCCGCCGTCAAACGCGTTGGCCTCGAGCACGCGGGCACAGCCGTTTACGACGTTGTCGAGTGCCGTGGGGCTGACGTTGACCGAAACGCCGGTCTCGTCGCGCAGGCGCACGTCGAGACCGCGCAGCAGCGCGCCGCCACCGGTCAGCAAAATGCCGTAATACATGAGGTCGGAGGCAAGATCGGGTGGCGTGGCGTCGAGCGCGTCCTTGACGGCCTTTGCCATCTCGTCGAGCGGCTTGTTGAGCGCGCGACGGATCTCCTCGCTCTCGATGCGCACGGTCTTGGGCAGACCCGTGATTACGTCGCGGCCGTTAACCTCGACATCGAGCTCGTCCTTGAGCGGCACGGCAGAGCCGACCTTGATCTTAATATCCTCTGCCGTACGCTCGCCGATAGCCAGGTTATAGGCATCGCGGACGTGCGTGAGGATAGCCTGATCGAACTCGTCGCCGGCAATGCGGATGGACTGCGAGACGACGATGCCGCCCATGGCGATAACGGCGACCTCGGTGGTACCGCCGCCGATATCGATGACCATGGAGCCGGTGGGCTCCTCGACGGGCAGGTCGGCACCGATGGCAGCCGCCATGGGCTCCTCGATCAAATAGGCCTGGCGAGCGCCGGCCTGAATCGTGGCCTCAAAGACGGCGCGCTTCTCGACCGACGTGACGCCGGAGGGAACACAGACGACGACGCGCGGACGCGGAGTCCACGGATAGCGCTTCTCGGACGCCTTGTCGATAAAGTAGCGCAGCATTGCCTCGGTAACATCGAAGTCGGCGATAACGCCGTCCTTGAGGGGACGAACGGCCACGATGTTGCCGGGCGTACGGCCGAGCATGCGCTTTGCCTCGATACCGACCGCTAGGATGCGCTCGTCGTTCTTGTCGATGGCGACTACAGAGGGCTCGCGAATGACGATGCCCTTGCCGCGCACGGAGACAAGCGTATTTGCGGTGCCGAGGTCGATGGCAAGATCGCCCGCATAGCTACCGAAGAACATATCCATCAAAGAAAACAACGCAACTCCTGATGTGTTGGATGATTGCTGGAAAACTACTAGCTCATCATACTAGCGCAAGCCCGGCACCTCACTTGCGGTGAAGCGCCGGGCAAAGCTAAATCCCATAAGGTCACTACTGGTTGTCAGCAGCCGAGAAATCCATATCGAGCGAGGAAACGGCCCAGCCGATATGGTTGTCGGAGCGCACGAATTTGACGGTGTACTCCTGCTCGCCGCCCTTGGACAGCGATGCCTTCACCTTAGCGGTCGTCTCGGTCATGGACTGATCCATGCCCTCGACGGACACGGTGGCACCCTGCGGAATCGAGGAGATGATCATCGACTTAGCGTCCTCGGACAGGCTCGATGCCAGGCAAGACTCGGCCTTTGCGGTGTCACCGTCGCCGGCAGCCTGGAACAGATCGGTAACGACAGACTCCTGAGACGGGAAGCCAAAGCCGCGCGTGTAGGCAAAGCCCAGACCGCCCGCGGCGATCAAAATAAGCAGAAGCAGCACGATGAAGACTTTGAGACCCGTGTGGCGATGGCGACGACGGACCTTGGCCTGCTTACGATCCTGACGGTCCTGCTGGACCATCTCGGACTCGGACAGCGTAAAGAAGCCGGTGTCCGAGGGATCGGGCATAAACTGACCGGTCGCGCCCGTAGGATCGAGCGGATCGACGGCAGGAGCGTCCATCGCGGGCGCCGGAGCCGTGGCCATAGCCGTCTGGGCAGACAGCGCGGCAAGCGAATCGTGCACGCGGGCAAGCTCATCGGCCTGCTCGGAGGTGAGCTGGTAGATGCCATCGGCAGTAGCGGCGTTAAAGGCGTCGAGTGCGTCGGAGGGACGGCCGGCGGCAGAAAGCGCCTGACCCATGCCGGCGTTGAGCGCACGTGTGTCGTCGCGGGGGCCGGCAAAGTCGATAGCCGTGCGGTAGGTCTCCACGGCATCCGCCGGACGACCGAGCTTAATGAAGCAACGACCGAGCTCGCCTAGTGCGGCGGCAGGGGCCGGATTGGCGCCGTCGATGGCGGCCTGACGGAAGGCGGTACCCGCGTTGGCATAGTCGCCCGACTGGAACAGTGCGTTACCCAGGCCCAGATAGGCCTTGAACGGCGTGGCGTAGGAAGCATCCTGCGTAGCGGCAGAGAACGCCTGGGCGGCCGTCGTGTAGTCGCCCACGGCGGCGAGCGCCTTGCCGCGGTTGGTGAGCAGCGCGCCGCGCTTGCCGTAGGTGCCGTCGTTGAGGGCGGCGGCATAGGCCTCAGCGGCCTCGGCATACATGCCCAGGTGCATCAAGGCGTTGCCGCGGAGGTGATCGGACTCGCCCATAATCTCATCGGGAGTCTTTGCCGCCCCAAGCATCTGGGCTGCAGCGGAAAAATCACCCGCGCGGTAAGCGGCGCGGCCCTGTTGGATCAGCTGGCTATTCAAGGAAGTCCCCTTTACTCGTGAACGATCTCGACATGGACGATCTCGTCGCCGGCACGCAGCTGCGAAATCACATCGAGACCCTCGACCGTGGTACCAAAGACGGTGTAACCGGAATCGAGGTTATGCTGGGCACCCAAGCAGAAGTAGAACTGCGAACCCGCGGAATCGGGGTCCATGGAGCGTGCCATGGCAAGGGCACCATCGACATGGCTGTTGCGCGGATTGGTGGCAAACTCACCCTTGATGCAGTAGCCGGGGCCACCGGTACCGGGCATGCCGTCGGGGCCCTCAAGACCGGCAGCGACGTCGGCGCCGGACATGTCGCGGGTATTGGGGTCGCCGCCCTGGATGACAAAACCGGGCACATAGCGATGGAACTTAAGGCCATCATAGAAACCCATCGTGGAAAGCTCGCAGAAGTTCGCGACATGAATGGGAGCGCCCTCGCCGTCAAACTTGACCTTGATGGTACCCTTCGACGTCTCGATAACGGCGCACTCGTCGCCGGCAAGCTGATACTCGGGCGTGTAGAGCTCTTTCTTAAAACCAAACATGTGGTTCCTTCCTCGTGCGTTTAAAGCATATTTGTACGAATTGTAGCAATAAGCATGGGCTTACATCAATTGCGCACGTAGGTTATGCCGACTATGGCGAACTAATTTTAGGAATGCTGCTGCGGCTTCCAGGAACCCACATTGGCGTCGTACTGGTTCAGCGCGCTGTTGCCGCCCTGCGCGATGGGCGCCAGGATCTCGCTTTGGTGGGAACTCATCGACTCGCCATCGGGAATGGCCAGCGAGATATCCCAGCTCTGGCAAATCACGTCGACGCGCTCATACATCCACTCGGCAAGCTGCTTTAAGTGGGCGATGTCGTCCGCATAGACCGTATCGTCCTGTACTTTCAGGTTGTTAAGCTCATCTTGCGTCTTTTTGATCTGGTCGCGCAGGGCGTAGGCACTCTGCGACAGCTCCTGACGGGTGGACAGCGGCGTTCGGAGATAGCCGTTGTTAAAGGAATCGATGACCTCGCCGATCTGGTCCTCGTCAGCGTAGGACACGATGGTCTGATACAGACCGTCGAGCCTGGTATAGAGCTGATCATCGGTGAGCACGGTTTCTTCCTGGACCACCTCGGCAGAATCGTCCTGCTTGGTATCGTCCTCAGTGGCCTCGCCCTTTTGGCGCGTGGGGAAGGTCGTCTGCGCGGCCTGGCCAAACTGGTCGTAGAAGCCAGGCATGACACCCATGGGATCGGTCGTCACGAACCAATAGGCACCGCCGCAAACGACGGCAAGGACCGCGATGACGATAAGCGGCTTGGGAATATGACGCTTGTGCTTGTGATAGGCATCCTCGTCGGGGTGCACCTTGCGCTTGGGTTTTTGAGCATCGTCATGCAGGGAAACGGGCATGGGAATATCGACCTTGGGGATACCGAAATCCTTATCGAAAGCTGGCAGCACGCAGGTCTCGTTAGGGTCGGCGGCGTCCGAAAGCACCGCAGCGGCAGAGGCCGGCGCATGCGGCACCTCGGTATCGATCTGCTCTTGCGTTAGGCGCGGAAAGCCCGCCGTGCGGCCCGCTGCCAGATCGGATGCAGCCGCGTCCTCGGAGAGGATACCCGGAGCCGGGCGTCCGCATTTGGGGCATGTACGATCATGCGGAGAAAGACGGGCACCGCAGCCCTCACAGAACACAAACTCGGTGTGCTCGGGACCATCGCCCGGACCCACATAGGCGTTGCAGTAGGGGCAGAACGAGGCGCCGTCCTCGATAGTCTTAAGGCAATGCGGGCAGATCACGGCATCCTCTTTTCGAAGCAATTCAAACAATCGAGGTTAGAGCATAACATCGCCACGGCCCCACAGGAACAAGGCACCAATTCAACATCGCCAGGGCGCGTAGTTACTTCTTCTTTTTGCTCGGCATCGAGACTTTGATGCCTTGGGCGGACTTGGTTACGCGAGAGCGCTTGGCTCCGCTACCCTTCTTTTTCTTGGGCTGGACCTGGGCCACGCCCTCGAGTGCGCGGGCCTCGGCCTCGCGAGCGGTGCGATCTTCGCGGCGCTGCGCCATGTCGGCGGCGACGCGCTTGGCAAAACGCTCCGCCGTCGAACCCGTCGAGCTCACCTTGCCGCCACCGCGACCCAGGCGGACGCGCACACCGCGTCCAAAACCAGTTGCGGCATGACGACGACGCGGCTTGAGCGAATCCATCATCGTGGCGAGCTTAAAGAACACCGAGCAGGTAAAGACCACGATGACAGCCAAGATAACCATCTGGCCCATCGACAGGTTGGCAATAGACAGCAGCTCCGGGAATCCGATAACGCCCACCAAGATGCCAGCGACTACAAACACAAAGAGCACCACGCGCAAGGGCGTGAGAGGCTGCGAGATGCGCCAGATCAGGCTGACGCTCGCCGCGCACGACGTAAGCAGGCACATCGTAGACAGCGTGAGCTGGCTAAAGCCAAACACGCGCGCCACAAAGATATCGAGCGCCGCAGCCAAAATGACCGCAATCGACGCCGGCAGTGCCCGCTTGAGCACGTTGGTCAAAAACGCACCCTTCACGCGAGCATTGTTGGGCTCCAGGCCCAACACAAAGCCCGGCGCGCCGATGCAGAAGAAGTTGATGAGCGTCATCTGAATCGGCTCGAAAGGGTACGGCGGCAGCGCGATGCACAGCGCCGCCAGGCCCATCGAGAACAGCGTCTTGGTCAAGAACAGCGAAGCCGAACGCTGCAGGTTGTTGATGGAGCGACGGCCTTCGGCCACCACGGCGGGCATCGAGGCAAAGTCGTTGTCGACGAGCACGATCTCGGCCACGTTGCGCGCGGCATCGGAGCCGGCCGCCATGGCGACGGAGCAGTCGGCCTCCTTGAGCGCCAACACGTCGTTGACGCCGTCGCCCGTCATGGCCACGGTGTGCTCGCGGCGCTTGAGCGCCTGCACGAGCTCGCGCTTCTGCTGCGGGGTCACACGACCAAAGACATGGTAGCGGTCCACTGCGGCATCGAGCTTGGCCGGCGTATCGAGCGTCGTGGCGTCCACATAAGCGTCCGCCCCCGGCACGCCCACAACGCGCGCGATCGACGACACCGTACGCGGGTCGTCGCCACTGATCACGTTGAGGGTCACGCCCTGCTCGTTAAAGTAGCCGATGGTCTCGGCCGCCGAGGTACGAATCTCGTCGCGGATGGTCACAAAGCCCACGGGCTCGGCCTCGCCCACCATATCGCCATCGGGCGTAAAGCCGTCCACGAGTGCCACCACGAGCACGCGGCAGGTATCGGCAAGCTCGGCGACACGGTTCTCGACCTGCGAAAACGCACGATCAGAGAGCACAAACTGCGCCGCACCCATTACGTAGGAGCCCTGCGCAAACGAAGCACCACTCCATTTTTTAGACGATGAGAATGGAATGACCGACAGCGGCTCAGACACCTCGACCGGCCGATCGGCGTAATAGTTGAGCAGCGCCTGGCAGGTCTCGTTGGCATCGGCCGAAGTCGCACGCGCCACGTTAGCCAGCGCAAAATCGAGCACTGTGGTATCGACGGGAACAGCCGCCTCCTCCGAGTCCACGCCAAAGCCAACACCCTCAACAGGCAGCGGGTAGGTGCCCTCGACCTCCATGCGGCCCGACGTGATGGTGCCCGTCTTGTCCAGGCACAGCACGTCGACGCGAGCGAGCGTCTCGATGCAGTAGAGCTGCTGCGCCAGCACCTTGCGACGCGCAAGGCGCACCGTGGCAATCGCGAGCACCGACGAGGTCAGCAGCACCAGGCCCTGCGGAATCATGCCCAGCAGGGCGCCCACCGTGGACAGCAGCGCCGAAGAAGGCACACGACCGGCCAGCAGCTCGGAGAAGCACCAGGAAAGCGCGCTATCGCCCGGGGTTCCCGCGGCATCCCACAGCTCGCTCACACTCGAGGCAAACAACGCCAAACCGAGCGGGATCATGATGATGCTCGCAAAGCGCACGATGGCGTTAAGCGCGTTCATGATCTCGGAATTGACCTTTTTGACGTACTTGGCCTCGTTATTAATTTTGGCCACGTAGTTGTCGGCGCCGACATGGATCACGCGGGCGCGCAGCAGGCCCGAGTCGATAAAGCTGCCGCTCATGAGCTCGGAACCTGGCTGTTTCTTGATAAGGTCGCTCTCGCCCGTCAGCAAGCTCTCGTTCACGAGCGCCTCGCCCGAAACCACCACGGCGTCGGCGGGAATCTGGTCGCCGCGCCCCAGGCGAATGATGTCGTCGAGCACGATCTGGTCCAAGTCGAGCTCCACCTCGGCGCCGTCGCGCACCGCGATGGCCTTCTTGGAGGTCAGCAGCGTGAGCTTATCGACCATCTTCTTGGAACGCATGGACTGAATGACGCCAATTGCCGTGTTCAAGAACACCACGAACAGGAACGTCAGGTTCTTAAACGAACCGGTCAGCAACACCAAAATCGCCAAGACCACGTTGATCAAGTTAAACAGCGTGCAGAGGTTCTCGATGATGAGCTCGCGGACCGACTTGGTCTTGAGCTCCATGTTGCGGTTGATCTTACCAGCGGCGATGCGCTCCTCGACCTCGGCGGTCGAGAGTCCGCGCTCGATATCCGTTGCTGCCATACCACGTCCCATCATGTCGCGTCGGTATAAGAAAACCGCCCGGACCATGCGAGGTTCGGACGGTCTTACGTTCGATGGTGCCCCATGTTGGATTCGAACCAACGGCCTTCTGCTCCGGAGGCAGACGCTCTAATCCCCTGAGCTAATAGGGCGAACGGTAGGCATTATACCCAAGTGCGCCACGGGCTAACAAAATAATAGAAAAAGCTTTGCAATTACGTGGGAGACGCGTCGCGACGGCGCGCTTTAGGCGGCAAAAGCAAGTCAGATAGTATAAACTCTCATGCACATATATAACGGCTCGCGATGCGGGCCGTTTTTGCAAGGGCTATCCATCGAGGTGAGAGGCACACCATGATTGCGATTTTAAAGCAGAGCGCCAGCGACGAGGCCGTCAGCCACATCGTCAGCTGGATCGAGAAAAAGGGACTCAAGACCGACGTCTCGCGCGGCGAGAACGAGACCATCATCGGCCTGGTGGGCGACACGACCAAGATCGACCCGTTCCTGCTCGAGTCCATGGACGTCGTCGAGCGCGTGCAACGCGTCTCCGAGCCGTTCAAGCGCGCCAACCGCAAGTTCCACCCCGAGGACTCCGTCATCGACTGCGGCCACGGCGTCAAGATCGGCGGCGACCAGTTCCAGGTCATCGCCGGCCCCTGCTCCGTCGAGGGCGAGAACCTCATCCGCATCGCCCGCCGCGTAAAGGCCGCCGGCGCCACGATGCTGCGCGGCGGCGCCTACAAGCCCCGCACCTCCCCGTACGCCTACCAGGGCATGGGTCCCGCCGGACTGGACCTGCTGTGCGAAGCATCCGCCGAGCTCGACATGCCGATCGTCACCGAGATCATGGACCCGCGCGACGTGCAGGTTTTCCTCGACAAGAAGATCGACGTCATGCAGATCGGCGCTCGCAACGCCCAGAACTTCCCCCTGCTCAAGGAGGTCGGCAAGACGCAGACCCCGATCCTGCTCAAGCGCGGCATGTCCGGCACCGTCGACGAGCTGCTTATGGCAGCCGAGTACATCATGAGCGAGGGCAACGACAACGTCATCCTGTGCGAGCGCGGCATTCGCACCTTCGAGACCCGCACCCGCAACACCTTCGACCTCAACGCCGTGCCGGTGCTGCACCACCTGTCGCACCTGCCCGTCGTCGCCGACCCCAGCCACGCCACCGGCTACACCCGCTACGTTGAGCCCATGGCGCTCGCCGCGACCGCCTGCGGCGCCAACGGTCTGGAGATCGAGGTCCACGACGACCCGAGCCGCGCTTGGTCCGACGGCGCTCAGGCCCTCACCCCCGACCAGTTCGACGACACCATGCGCCGCATCCGCGCCATCCGCGAGGTCGTCTGCCAAGAGACCGTTCAGGAGTAGGCCATGGGTACGGTGAGAAACGCACGCGTTAACCAGGGCGGCCCCAAGTGCGCCGGTATCGTGGGCCTGGGCCTCATCGGCGGTAGCTTTGCCCGCGGTTATGCGCAGGCGGGCGTCCGCGTGCTGGCCTGGGACCCCGACGACGACGTCATGACGGCCGCCAGCATGGGCACCGTTGCCGGCGAGCTCAACGACGAGACGCTCGGCGAATGCGACATCATCGTCCTGGCATGCTACCCCGAGGCCTGCATCGAGTGGCTCGAGACGCACGCCCAGGCACTCGCCGACGCCACCGACACCGAGGCCATCATGGGCCCCGTGGTGATCGACACCGTGGGCGTCAAGGGCATCGTGTGCGAGCGCGCCTTTAAGCTTGCCCGCGAGCACGGTTTTTACTTTGTGGGCGCGCATCCCATGGCGGGCACGCAGTTCTCGGGCTACGCGCACTCCCGCGCCGACCTGTTCCAGGGCGCACCGCTCGTGCTCGTACCGCCCGCAGTGGACGACGCACTTAAGCTGGAGCTTTTGGGCCAGGTGCGCGAGATGGTACGCCCCTTGGGCTTTGGCAAGTTCAGCGTAACAAGCGCCGCCGAGCACGACCGCGTCATCGCCTTTACGAGCCAGCTCGCGCACGTCGTCTCCAACGCCTATGTTAAGAGCCCGACCGCTCAGGTCCACCACGGCTTTTCGGCCGGCAGCTACCGCGACCTCACCCGCGTGGCGCATCTCAATCCGCAGATGTGGTCCGAGCTCATGATCGACGACGCCGATGCGCTCGCCTTCGAGATTGACCATCTGATCGAATCGCTCGGCGCCTACAGCCGCGCCCTTAAGGACCGCGACCAGCGCTATCTGGAGAATCTCCTTGCCGAGGGCGACCG
>CAJMSG010000020.1:0-17462 GCA_905216105.1 uncultured bacterium
GCCAGATCGTCCTCAAGCGACGCCGCGCGCTCCACACTCTGGGGATGGCGACCATCGGTGTAAAAGCCGTCCAGGCGGTAGGTGGTGACCTCAATGCGCTCGCCATCGCAAATGGCCGTGATGCCGCCAAATTTAATGCCCGACTCAATCACGGCAATATCAGCCGCCTCGAGCGCCGCTTTGGACTCCTGCCACAGGCCGCTGCAACACATGTCAACATCGTGGCTGGGACACCCCATCAGGGCATCACGTACCCAACCGCCTACATACCAAGCCTCAAGACCGGCTGCCTCAAGCGCACGCAGGACACGGATGGAGGCATCGGTCGGCTGCGCACCGTTGAGCGAAACATTACACATGCCTATAGCCTCCTGCACTTTCGAGCGTAAATCGATGGTTCTCAAGAAGTCTAACAAGAAACGAGAAAGAGCGCACACGCAATCGCGTCGTCGATTCGATAAAACGAGTCGGCAGACGCCATATACGTTCAGCGTGCAAAAAAACACCCGCCTCGGAGATCCAAAGCGGGTGTTCGGCAACGGTTTTTCGATACGGCTAGCAGACCTGGCGAACTTCGATGTTCTTCTTGTATTCATCCACCTTGGCAAAATCGCCCAGACCCGGGCACTCGACCACGTTGGCGCCGGTGGCCATCGAAAGGCGCAGGGCGTCCTCGACGCGCTCGGGAGCATCGTGCCACACGGACAGGAAGGCAGCGAGCGAGGAGTCGCCGGCGCAGACCGTCGACAGCAGCTTGACCTCAAAGGTACGGTTGGCAAACCAGATGTGCTCGCCATTGGAGAAGTACGCGCCGGCGCCGCCGAGGGTCAGCAGCACATTCTTGGCGCCCTTGGCGTGCAGTTCGGCCATCGCGCGCTTGACGGACTCGTCGTCGCCACCGCTCACCTTGATGCCAAAGATGTCGAGCAGCTCGTCGTCGTTGGGCTTAATGAGCAACGGCTCCATGGCAATGAGGTCAGCCAGCTGATGGCTCGAGATATCGAGCACGAACTCGGCGCCTTTCGCCTTCACGCGGCGCAGGACCTCGGCCAGGAAGCCCTCGGAGGTATTGGGGGGCAGCGAGCCGCTGATGACCAGACAGGTCATGTCGTCGAGCGAGTCGATGAGCTCAAACATCTCCTGCTCGTTGGCCTCGTTGATGGCAGCACCGGCGTTGACCATGTTGTACTCGGTGTCGGGACCGGCGTTGAGGAACACGTTGACACGCGTGATGCCGTCAGTCCACACGGGCTTGACGGGCACGCCAAGGGCCTCGGCGCCCTTGACGATGAACTCGCCCGAGAAGCCGGCGAAGAAGCCCAGGATCGTGGTGTCGACGCCGTAGTGATCGAGCGTAAACGAGACGTTGAGACCCTTGCCGTTGGGAGTGTAGACCGCGTTACGGGTGCGCGTAACGGTATTGGCGGACAGGCCGTCGCAGGCGATGTTGTAGTCAATAGCGGGATTTGCAGTGAGCGTGTAAATCATGAATGTTCCTTTCACGAAGCAACGTGTTAATGAAAGTATATTCCACGGTTCGGCAAAAGGCTATAGCAACTCGGCGAACGGTGTGGAAGCGGTGAAGGGCGGTTTCATCTCACTTTTCCCACGAAAAAACGGCGCCCCGATCAAAACCGGGACGCCGAACGCGCACAAATTTGTCGCTTTTCGCTTACTTGCGATCGAGCTTACGGACAGCAACGCGCTTGCTGTACTCGTCAACGTGACCGAAGTCGCCAATGCCCACGGACTCGGCAACGTTGGCACCGGTGGCCATGGCGAGCTTCATGGCCTCCTCGACATTGTCGCGATCCCTGTACCACTTGTGCAGGAACGCAGCGAGGGTGCAGTCGCCGGCGCAGACGGAAGAGACCAGCTTGATGTTGAACTCACGCTTGGCGTACCAGATGTCCTCGCCGTTGGAGAAGTAGGCGTCGCCGCGGCTGCCACGGGTGAGCAGCACGTTCTGAACGCCAGCCTCGTGGGCGAGCTTCATGGCAACGCGGACCTCGTCGTCGGTGTCGACCGGCACGCCGAAGATGGCCTTCATCTCGTGATGGTTCGGCTTGATGAGCAGCGGCTTCTTGTGAGCAAGCTCCTTGAGCTTGTCGGAGGACAGGTCCAGGACGACGTCGGCGCCACGGGCCTGAGCGTGCTCCATGACCTGAGCCAGGAAGTCGGACGTAGCTTTGGGAGGCACGGAACCAGAGACGATCAGGCACTCAAGGTCGCCCGCGGTGTCCAGGATGTTGTAGAGCTCCTTCTGGTGCTCCGGCGTGATCGGGGCGCCGGGGTTCAGGATGCCGTACTCGTGCTGGCCATCGTTGACGTAGGTGTTGATACGCGTGATGCCGTCGGTCCAGACCGGGCGGCACAGGCAACCCAGGTTCATGACCTCCTCGACGATGAACTTGCCCGTGAAGCCGGCGAAGAAGCCGAGCGCGACGGTGTCGACGCCCATCTTCTTAAAGGCGAAGGACACGTCGAGGCCCTTGCCGTTGGCCGTGTAGCTGGCCGAGCCGGTGCGGACGTTCTCGTCGGGCTCGAGCGGAGAGCTCGAAACCGTCATGTCGACAGCCGGATTAGCGGTTAGCGTGTAGAACATTTACAGTACCCCCTGTATATGTGAGGGCCGCGTGGCCGGCCCATTCCAACCACGCGGTTACCTCTGATACCAAATTAGCGAGCTGCAGACTCGAGCAGCGCCTTGACCTCGGCGGCGGTGTTGCAGGCGAGCGCCTTCTCGGCGAGCTCGTCGCACTCGGCCTTGGTCCACTGGCTGATGGTCTTGCGGGCGCGCAGGATGGACGGAGCGCTCATCGAGAACTCCTCCAGGCCCCAGCTGATCAGCAGCGGCTCGAGCAGCGGATCGGCAGCGGCCTCGCCGCACATACCGACCATGATGCCGGCCTTCACGCCGCTCTCGATGATGTTCTTGAGCGAGCGGAGCACGGCGGGATAGTACACCTGGTACAGGTTGGAAATGGTGTCGTTACCACGGTCGGCGCACATGGTGTAGCCGATCAGGTCGTTGGTGCCGATGGAGAAGAAGTCGGCGACCTCGGCCAGGCGGTCAGCGAGCAGCGACGCAGCAGGCGTCTCGACCATGATGCCGACCTCGATGTTCTCGTTGAACTTGCGACCCTCTTCGGTCAGCTCGGCCTTGCACTCCTCGACGAGCTCCTTGACGGCCAAGACCTCCTCGACGCAGGTGACGAGCGGAATCATGATCTTGACGTCGCCAAAGGCGCTGGCACGCAGCAGGGCGCGCAGCTGGACCTTGTACTGATCGGGGTTGGCCAGGCAGTAGCGCACGGCGCGGAAGCCCATGAAGGGGTTCTCTTCCTTGACCATGTGCAGGTACGGGATCTCCTTGTCGCCACCCACGTCGAGCGTACGGATGATGACAGGAGCGCCCTTGAGTGCACTGGCGACCTTGCGGTAAGCGTTGAACTGCTCCTCCTCGGAAGGAAGCTCGGCAGAGTCCATGAACAGGAACTCGGAGCGGAACAGACCGATGGCCTCGGCGTCGTGATCGAGCGCGTTGGGAACGTCATCGGGGTTACCGATGTTGCAGGCGATGATCTTCTTGATGCCGTCGGCAGTCACAGAAGGCTTGCCGCGGAAGGCCTCGAGGGCTGCCTTCTCGGCAGCGAAGGCCTCGGCCTTGGCGGTGTAGGCGGCAAGCGTCTCCTCGTCGGGATCGGCCTCAACGATGCCCTTGCCGCCGTCGACGATGACGGTCATGCCGTTGCGAAGCGCAGTGCAGCTGTTGGAAACCGAAAGGACGGCCGGGATCTCGAGGGCACGGGCGATGATCGCGGAGTGCGACGTACGGCCACCGGTCTCGGTGACGATGCCGGCAACGTGAGCCTTGTCGATCGTGGCGGTCATGGACGGCGTAAGGTCATGCACGACAACGACGGTGTTCTCGGGCAGGACGGAGAGGTCGACGACCTCCACGTGCAGCAGCTCGGCCAGAATGCCGGTGCGGATGTCGGCGATGTCGGCCGCGCGCAGACGGAACATCTCGTCGTCCATGGACAGGAACATGTTCTCGAACATGGTCGAGGTGTCCATGAGTGCCTGCTCGGCGCAGGTGCCACCGTCAATGGCGGCGTTGATGGCGTCGGTCATGCCCGGATCCTGAGCCAGGACGATGTGTCCGCTCATGATCTCGGCCTCGGCCTCGCCCACCGTCTCCTTCATGTGGTCGGCCTGAGCCTGGGTCTTCTCGCAGAAGACCGAAAGAGCGGTCTGATAGCGCTCCTTCTCTGCTGCCGAATCAGCGACCTCGTGCGGCTCAAACGTCAAGTCGGGATCGACGGCGACCATGACGGTGCCGATTCCGATTCCCTCGGATGCGTTGACTCCCTGATACATTCCCATTCCTCTCTCCGTGTCATGTGATAAAGCGTTTTGCCATATCCATGACAAAAGAGCGCAGCTACCTTGATACAGGTCACTGCGCCCCCAAGTATGAACTTAATTGTTCAACATGCGACCCGTTTGAGTTCTACTCGCCAAGACCGCTCTTGATGAGCTCGATGGCAGCAGCCAGAGCCTCGGCCTCGTCAGCGCCGTCGCACTTAACCTCAACCTCGGTGCCACAGGGGATACCAGCAGCCATGAGGGCCATCGGGGACTTACCGTTGACCTCCTTCTCGGGGGTGACGACAGTCACGTCGCAGGCGTACTTGCCCATGGTGGAGGCGAAGAGGCCGGCCGGACGCATGTGAAGACCCTGCGGATTGACGAGGGTAGCCTTCTCAGAAACCATAATTGACTCCTTTTTTGTGTTTAACCCCTGTCGTGCATGCGGCAGGAGTCAGATTCACGACGTTGTTTATATTAACTCACATCAAACGGTTTTTCATTATGTTTCGCACGAATTGTTGGACAGATGTCGTTCCTGCACGCTCGCCTGCCGGGCGGGGCGGTTAAGTTTGCTGCTCTACAGTCCTGCGCAAGACGGAAAGCACATTAAGTGCTTTCCTTTGCGTGCGGAACTCGCGACAAACTTAACCGCCCCGCCCGGCAGGCGAGCTGCGGAAACTCAGTCGGTCCAGAGCAATATCGTGCAAACGGAATTCTGGCTGATTTTTGTTCGCCTGGTTGAACTAGTTGATGGGGCCTATCTATACCCTTTTGTAAGTTGCGGTGAAATAGGGACTGAATTTGGGGTTGAATCGTTTAAACAGTCCCTATTTCACCGCAACTTATGGGCGGGATGAAAAAAGGCGGAGGCCCTGGAGAGGGTCTCCGCCTTTGTTACAAGGGGCGATATTATTCGCTAACTGCTGGATTAGACCAGGCGGGCGTTGATCGTCTTGGCGATCTCAGCGGCGTCGGTGGAACCCTTGACGGTGGCACGGAAGTCCTCGTCCATGAGCGCCTCGGCGACCTTGGACAGGATCTTGAGGTGCGTGGTGCCAGCCTGAGCGCCCGGGATGAGCAGGGCGATGGCCACGTTGACGGGAGCGCCGTCCATGGTATCCCAACCGGTCACGCCGGACTCGTCCTTGACGACGATGACGGCGGCCTCGGTAATGGCATCGGACTTGGCATGCGGGATGGCGAAGCCCTCCATCATGCCCGTGGTGCCCTCGGCCTCGCGGGCCAGGAAGGCGTTCATCACGGCATCGGCGTCGCCGGCGAGACCGGCCTTGACGGCCTGATTGGAGACGAAGCTCAGGGCCTCGTCACGAGAAGCGAAGTTCTCGGCGACAAAGACGTTCTCGACCTTCACGAAGTCGGCAGCCTCGGCCTTGGGGGCCTCGACAGCAGCGGCCTTGGGGGCCTCAGCCGGCTTGGCTGCAGGAGCGGCCTTCTGGTTCTTTTCGAAGTCATACTTCTTGAAGGCCACGAACAGGATGCCACCGACCACAGCGCCGATGAGGATAGCGAGGACCCACAGCGGACCGTTCTCGACAACGGGCAGGACCAGGAAGCCACCGTGGGGCGCCGGATCGTGAACGTTGAACATAATGGTCAGGATCGAAGCGATGGAGGAACCGAGCATCATGATGGGCATGACGGGCCAGATGTTCTTGGTCATGAACGGAATGGCGCCCTCGGTGATGTGGGTGCAACCAAGGATGAGGTTGACGACACCGGCGTCGTGATCCTCCTGGCTGAAGTACTTCTTGCCGACAACGACGGCAAAGGTGGTGATCAGCGGCGGAACGATGCAAGCGGCGGAGACGGCAGCCATGAAGTTGGTGCCGAAGTTGTAGGTGTCGGTACCGACACCAGCGGCCAAGGCCTCGGTAAGCATAGCGGTACCGGTGACGTAGGCAGCCTTGTTGACCGGGCCACCCATGTCAAAGGCGCACATGCAGCCGATGGCAAGACCCAGGACGACGGCGCCAGAAGCGGACAGGCCCTTGAGGAAGTCCATCATGGCGGTGTTGATGGCAGCCATGGGGCCGGAGATGCCGAGCATCACGAGACCGACGATAGCCGTCGAGAACAGCGGGTACAGGAAGATAGCCTTGAGGCCGTCCAGGTTCTTGGGCAGACCGGCAAAGACCTTCTCGAGCAGCAGGATGACATAGCCAGCGAGGAAGCCGCCGACGATGCCGCCCAGGAAGCCGAAGCCCACGCCGGCGCCGCCGGCGTCGATCATGCCGGTCTCGGCGTTAACGGGCAGGCCCTGGATGGCGATCATACCGGCAACGAAGCCGGGGACGAGCGCCGGGCGCTTGCCGATGGACTCGGCGATATAAGCGGAAAGCACGGGAACCATGAGGTTCATGGCAATGCCGCCGATGATCTTGAGCATCGCGGCGAAGGTGTTGTAGTCAGACGCCGTCGAATCGAAGGACGTGATGCCCCACAGGAACGAAACGGCGGTCAGGACACCACCGGCGACGACGAAGACCAGCATGTGGCTGACGCCGTTCATGAGGTGCTTGTAGATGACGTGGCCGATAGATTCCTTCTCCTCGACCTCATCCTCGACATCGGCAGCGGCGGCAACCGAGCCGTCGCCCTTGGCGGCAAGCGCGCGGTCAATCAGCTTACCGGCGGCCTCGACGGACAGGGCCTTGGAAACGCCAACGGAAACCATGGGCTTACCGGCGAAACGCTCCGCCTGGACATCCTTATCGGCTGCGACGACGACGGCCTTGGCACCGGCGATCTCACCCTTCGTGAGCTCGTTCTCGACACCGACCTGGCCATGGGTCTCGACCTTAATGGTCAGACCGCGCTCGGCAGCTGCCTTCTCCAGCGCCTCCTTCGCCATGAAGGTGTGCGCGATACCGGTCGGGCAACCGGTGGCGGCAATGATGTCAAACTTAGCCATGTGTCCCTCCTTCTTGAGTTCTGCGCCCGCGGGCGCTCCCCTACACGCGCCTCGTGGCGCGCTTTTCCACAACTGAAAGATACCAACCCACCGCTTGCGTGAGAAGAGACAAGGCGCAATTCTCCGGTGAAAGGTTCTTTCACGACCGTAAACGGTCGATGAAAGTTTACCATCAACGCTTGAAACGGCAAGGTGTATCTTGTAATCGAAAATGCCCGTATACTATGGCATTAAAAAAAGTCCGATTTTCATGCCAACCAGGAGCCATCCATGACAGATAGCAGCAAGAGCGCGCTCTCCCTTATTAGCACCCACAAGGGATACAGCGAATCCGAGCAGCGCATTGTCGACTATATATTGGAGCACCAGTCCGAGGCGCCGCGCCTGACGGCCGCCCAGCTCTCACGAGCCGCCGCCACGTCCGAGGCGACGGTTTCACGCTTTTGCCGCAAGTTGGGCTTTGGCAGCTTCCGCAGCTTTCAGTTTTCGCTGGCGCGCGACTTGGAAAGCCAGCGTAATGAGGGCCTGACCGACGAAGTATCGCTCGACAACATGGAGCAGAGTCTTAAGAACATCCTCGCCGCCAAAGTGAGCGAGCTTAATGCGACTATCGACGGCATCGACCACGATACGCTGGCAGCTGTTGTACATGCGCTTAAGAATGCCGGCGTTATCGAGTTCGCCGCCGTGGGCAATACAAACGCGGTAGCACTTGATGCGACGTTTAAGTTTTCGCAGCTTGGTCTGCGCTGCATGGCAAGCACCATCAGCGAAACCTCGATCGGCTTTGCATTGACCTTAAAGCCCGGAGACGTCATCGTGCTGATTTCGAACTCCGGCAAATCGCGCCGTCTTAACCGCATGGCCAAGGCCGCACGCGAGGCTGGCGCCACCGTAGTCGTCATCAGCGGTGACAACAAATCCCCGCTCGCGCGCCTAGCCGACTATACCTTTAATACGGTGAACCACGAGGCGCTGCTGACAACGGGCGACTTCGCGTTCTCCAAGATGAGCGCCACGATGATCATAGAGGTCATCTACAACTTCCTGCTGCCCGAAATCGAGGACGCGCGCGAGCACATCAGCTACTACGAGGAGCTCATCCAGCCGGATAAGGTCGTGGAGTAGGCAACTTAGGGAGCCGAAAGGCGCCGTCTGCCACGAAACGTGCCTATCTACTACGTTTAAACCGCTTGCGCCAACCATACACCCAAAACAAAGAAAACCGCAGGCGTTCTACCTGCGGTTTTCTTTTTACAAGTTTTGGCATGGAAGCCGGTGCCCTATTAAACGTAGTAGATAGCCCCATTTCGTGGCGAACGGCTCTGAACAAGCACGTGGTGGGGCTTAATTACCCTCGCGCTTCTTCGAGCATCTGCCTTGCATGGGCCAGGCTGGCCTCCGATTGGTCACCACTCAGCATGCGGGCGATCTCGGCGGTTCGAGCCTCACCGGCTACCTCGTCCAGGTGCGTCTGAGGAACATCGCCCGGCTCCTTGCTGACCACGTAATGCTTATCGGCCATGACGGCGACCTGCGCCAAGTGAGTTACGACGATCACCTGATGCGTAGCGGCGAGATCGGCCAGCACGCCGGCCAATGCACGAGCGGTGGAGCCGCCGACACCGGCATCGACCTCATCGAATACGAGCGTATCGACACCGTCGGCATTACCCAGGACCACTTTGCTCGCCAGCATCACGCGACTAAGCTCGCCACCCGAGGCGATGCGACGCAAGGGACGCGGCGTCAGACCAGCACCGCTGCGATAGAGCAGCTCGTAGCTCGAAGGACCCGCAGGCGTCCACTCGGCGCGCGGCAAATCGCGCGACTCCCAGACCAGCTCGGCGCCGCCCATCTCCAGTCGTGCCATCTGACGGCCAACCTCGTGACAAAAACGCGGGGCAGCCGTATTGCGCGCACGCTTCAGCGCCTTAGCGGCGGCGAACAGCTCACGCTCAGCCGCACCAAGCGCTTCGCGCGCCTTCCTAATCTGCTCATCGCCATCATCTACCAGCGCTAACAGTTCTTTCGAACGGTCGCGCATGGCGAAGACATCGTCCATGGTGGGGCCCCACTGGCGAAGCAGACCCTTGAGGTCGGAATAACGCTCGCGCATACGAGCGAGCTCACGAGGATCAAACGCAACGCCATCGCGATAAGCACGCAGCTCATTGGCGCAATCCTCGAGTGATATGCAGGCGTCCGAAAGCGCGTCGGCGATATCGCCTAGCTTGCGATCGACGGTCGCCATGCGCGAAAGCTCGGCTACAGCGCTGTTCACAGCATCGAGCGCTCCACCTTCAGCAGCAAGCGATGCATGGGCCTCGTTGGCGGTGGCCACCAAGACTTCGGCGTGCTCCGAGCGCGGCAGCAGCTCCTCGAGTTCCTCGTACTCGCCTGGCTTGGGATCGACCTCGGCGATACGCTCGAGGGCAAAACGCGCTTCCTCGACGCGACTCCCCTGCGCGCGCGAGGCATCCTCAACACGGCGAAGCTCCTTGGCAGCGGTGCGCGATGCCTTAAAACAAGTGCGGTAACGGTCGAGCGCCTCGAGCGCCGAACGGCCCGCCCACGCGTCGACCATGGCAACGTGGTGCGCCGGGTCGAGCAAGCGCTGATGCTCGTGCTGACCGCACAGGTCCATCATCACGCCCACGCGCTCCGAAAGCTCACGAACGCTGGCGATACGGCCATCGATCTTCACGCGGCTGCGGCCCTCGGCAGAAAGGCTGCGCTGCACGGTGAAGCCCTCGGCGTCGTGCGGGCCGTCGAACAGTCGAGCCTCAACGCTCGCCAGCGCCTCGCCCTCGCGCACCGTCGACGAATCCGCGCGCTCGCCCAAAATGAGCTTGAGGGCAGACAGCAGCGCGGTCTTGCCGGCACCGGTCTCGCCGGTCAGGACGGTCAGGCCGGCACTCGGCACCAGCGTAGCCTCGCGAATGAGTGCAATGTTGGAAACCTGCAGCTCATCGATCATGACGGACTCCGTAGAAAACGCGGCTCACCGAGTTGTAGAAGCTCTCGGGGCCGTAATCGAGTAGCAACACGTCGCCGGGACCACGGCGCACAGCCACGCTCTCGACGGTGCCGTCGCAGGTGATAAACTGTCCGTCGATGGCGATGGCCGGCACGCTCGGGCGGTCATCGGACATAAAGATCTCGACGACATCGCTTGGCGAGGTCAAGAAGGCTCGAGCCTGAATGGTATGCGGAGCGATGGGCACGCAAACCATGCCCGTGTAATCGGGGCTCACGATAGGGCCGCCGGCAGAAAGCGCGTAGCCGGTGGAGCCAGTCGCCGTCGACACGACGACACCGTCACCGCGCAGGCGATCGATATGATGGCCGGACACCGTGATGTCAAACTCGACCATATCGGACAGGGGCCCGCGCGTAAGCGCCATATCGTTGAGGGCAAACGTGCGCACGACGTCCTTCGTGCCGTCATCGCGCACCGAGACGATATCCGCGGCGATGGTGGCGCGGCGGCTCACGTGGAGCTCACCGGACAGGGCATCGCTCACAACCTGCAAAATATCGCGTTCCTCAGGACTGGCCGCCGTCAAAAAGCCCAGGTGACCATAGGAAAGCCCCAAAATGGGAATCTCGCGGTAATTGAGGATACGGGCGGCGCGCAGCAACGTGCCGTCGCCGCCGAGCGTAATGACCAGGTCGGCATCGTCAACATCGGGCGTGCTCTGAATCTTGGAGCGCTGGTCGGCGGCCCATGCGACCTCATAGCCTTGGCGCGAAAGCCAAAGCTCGAGCATCAGGCCGCTCTCGACAGCCTCTTGCTTGTAGTAATTGGGAACCAGAAAGACCTTCATAGCGTTGCAGCTTTCTCGCTCAAAGCCGATACCTGGGATTGCAACTCGTCATCGGAGCGCTCGCCGGGGACAAGTCTCGTGCCGTACAGGAAAAACTCAACGTTGCCCTTGGCGCCATGGATGGGCGACACGCACACGTCGACCGGGAAGAGGCCCTTCGCGGCAAACAACTCGATTACCGCAACAAGCGTGTCGACACGCACGACAGGGTCGGTCACGATACCGCCCTCGCCCACCAGCGCAGCCGGAGCCTCAAACTGCGGCTTTACGAGCGTGCAAAACGAACCCGAAGGCTTCAGGCACGCCAGCACGGCGTCGATGATATTCGCGATACTCGTAAACGACACATCGCACACGGCCAGATCGATAGCGCCGCCGTAGCCGAGCTCGGGCAGCTGCGTCACATTCGTGCGCTCGTGGAGCGTCACTCGATCGTCCTGACGAAGCGACCAGTCGAACTGGGCACGGCCCACGTCGACCGAGACAACGGTCGCAGCGCCGCGCTTGAGCAGGCAATCAGTGAAGCCACCCGTGGAGCAGCCCACATCGAGGCAAGCAAGGTCCGTCGGATCAATCCCAAACGCATCGAGCGCACCCTCGAGCTTAAGGCCGCCGCGCCCAACGTACGGAATGCGCCCCTTAACGTGCAGTGGCAGGCCCGGCGTCACCTTGAGCCCCGGAGAGGTCAAACGCTCACCGCCACTCGAAACCAAGCCGGCCATAAGAGTGCGAAGGGCATCCGCGCGATCGGCGCAGATGCCCTGTGAAATCAGTTCGTCATCGAGACGCACGCGTTTCATGAATGCCATCAACCATTCGTATCCGGGGATGCAGCCTGTCTATCTTGGGACTCGTTTGCCGCATCCTCATCGTATTCCTGCTCGAGCTTGTCGGCCTCACGCGGCGTCAGCTCAAACTTGTCGACCATATCGACCGCACGGGAGCCCAGCTCAATCGCCTCGTCAAACAAATCGAGCGAACGCTCCAAGGACGTATCCTTGGAGCGAACGGTGGCGATAATCTGGTCCAGGCGATCCGAGATCTCATCGAAGTTGCGGACGGAACCCTCTGGCATGGCTACTCCTCGACGGAGTCGGCCTCGACGGCCTCAGCAGCGTCCGCATCCTCGGCAAGTACACCAGCGGCAGCCTGAGCGGCGGCGACCTTGGCGGCCGCCTCGGCAGCCTGTGCCTCCTCGCGAGCGCGATCCTCGGCCAGCAGCTCTTGGTACAGGTCCTCGCCCGGCAGCTCCTCGCTGCGAGCGATCTTGCCCAGCACGCCATTGACAAACGACGCGGACTGGTCGGTACCATAAGCCTTTGCGATTTCGACTGCCTCGTTGATCACGATAGCGTCCGAGACCTCTTCGTCGGTGAGGAAGCGCATCTCGTAGACGGCGATACGCAGCAGGTTACGGTCGGCGCCGGGCATGCGCATAAGATCCCAGTTCTTGGCGACGGCGCGCAGGGCACAGTCGATGCGATCGATGTGCTCGTAGGCACCGCGGCAAAGCTCCAGCGCATAGGGGTCGAGGGGACCCTTCGAGATCAGGAAATCGCCCTCGAGGACGCGCTCGAGCGGGCTATCCGTGGCCTCGGCCTGGAACAGCAGCTGCAGCGCCTGACTGCGGGCAAGCGTGCGCCCGCGATAAACCTTAAGGCTCAAAGGTTACTCCTTGGGGAAAACGAGGCCGTCAATGCAAACGTCAACGCGCTCGACCTCGACGCCCACCTGGGCATCGATGGCGGCGACCACGGCGGCGCGAACGGCCTCGGCGAGTTTCTTGAACGGATAGCCAAAGAACACCACGACACGCACGGTGAGTGCGAGCTTGTCGCCGATGACCTCGGCCTCGACCGCCGGCTCGGAAGCCGGGGCCTTGGACGAGAGCATCATGGAGACAAGGTTGGTGGCAAGGTCCTTGACGCCAACGGAGGCGATGCCCTCGACATCCGACACGGCGCGCGAGACGATGGCGGTCAGAACATCGGGCGAAATGCCGATGCCGTCAATCTTGATTTCCTGGGGCATGAGTCCTCCTAGAAGAGTTGGTTGCTAGACGCGGGAGACGAACTTGCCGTCGCGGGTGTCAACCTTGATGACCTCGCCCTCGTTGAGGTACATGGGGACCTGGATGACAGCGCCGGTGTCGATCGTGGCCGGCTTGGTGGAACCCTGGACGGTGTCGCCCTTAAAGCCCGGGTCGGTCTGGACGATGGTGGTCTCGATGAACATCGGCGGGGTCACGCCCATGAGCTCATCGTCGGCGAAGAGCAGCTGGCAGATGTCGTTCTCGCGCAACCACTTGGAGTTCTCGCCCACCATGTCCTCGGGAACGGGAACCTGCTCATAGGACTCGTTGTCCATGAAGATGTAGTCGGTGCCATCGTTGTAGAGGTACTGGAACTCACGGGTGGTGAGCATGACGCTCTCGAACTTGGTGCCGGCGTTGCAGGTGTTCTCGACGACGCGGCCGCTCTTGATGTCGCGGGTCTTGTAGCGCACAAACGCGCCGCCCTTGCCCGGCTTGACATGCTGGAACTCGACGATGGTGTAGACCTTGTCCTTAATGCGGAGACCGAGGCCGTTCTTGAAGTCGGCGGTAGAAATGGTAGGCATAGCGACCTTTCTTGTTATGGGCAGAACGCACAAGCGTCCAAATTACATACGACCGAAATTATACACTTGCAGACGGCGCCTGCAGCGAGCGCATAAAAAGAGAACGCGGGGCGCCCGAATCATTTCGAACGCCCCGCCCAAAAATCTATCGAAATGGGCTAGCAATCGATAACGTGCAGGTCGTGCGGGGTCTTGGTGAAGGGCTCGTAGCCGTTCTCGGTGACCACGCCGTAGTCCTCCAGGCGCACGCCGCCCACACCGGGCAGGTACACGCCGGGCTCCATGGTGACAACCGAGCCGACCTCGATGATATTCTTGCTGCGGTTAAAGTTGGGCAGCTCGTGGATGTCGATGCCCACACCGTGACCCAGGCCATGGTTGTAGTAATCGCCATAGCCGGCATCACCGATGATCTTCTTGGAAAGCTTGAAAATGTCGTTGCCCTCGACGCCCGGATGGATGGCGGCGACACACTCCTCGTGGGTGCGGCGCACGAGCGCGTACAGGTCGAGCTGCTCCTGGGTAGGCTCGCCCATCACGACGGTGCGCGTCATGTCGGAACGATAATCGCAGTAGCCCGCACCGTAATCCATGAGGACGAAGTCGCCCTTCTCGATCACGCGGTCACTCGGCACGGCGTGCGGGTTGGCGGTGTTGGGACCGCTCGCCACGATGGAGCCGAAGGCCAGGCTGTCGGCACCGTTGGCGAACATAAAGTTCTCGAGCTCGTTGCGAACCTGCTTCTCGGTCATACCGGGCTTAATAAAGCCGAGCATATGCTGGAAGGCGGCGTCGGTGATCGACTGCGCATGGCGCATGAGCTCGATCTCCTCGGCGTCCTTGATGGCGCGCATCTTGCGAATGTCGTCATGCATCAGCGGCAACATGCAGGCAACGGAACGGTCCTCCAGTCCACGCTGAATACCCTGGTAGAAGTTGATCTGCATGTCGTCCTCGACAGCGCAGACGCGGCACTTGTTGGCCGCGATCTTGCCGGCGACCCAACCGGGGATGGTGCCCTCGTCCATGTCGTAGACCCAGGGGCTGCCGGCGGGCGTGTTCTCCTCAAAGCTGTTGAGGTAGCGCGAGTCGGTATGGAACAGGCACTGGTCAGCCGTAATAAACGCCGCGTGCGGGAACTCGAAGGTGTAGTCGAAGACGCCCTTCACGCCCGTGAGCCAACGAAGATTGGCCTCGTCGCGCACGACGATAGCGTCGTAGCCGCGCTCAGCCATCAGGGTACGGACACGCTCGATACGACCGGCAGGACCGGCAGCAAACTCAGACATGCAGATTCCTTTCTTGTTGCCTCAAAAAGTGCGGGACGGGTCTCAACCGAACGACGGAATCGCATGCGATCCGTAACCGATTGAAAACCCGCCCCTCAACATGATACGAAAGACGATGGATGTCAATAAATCTTAGAGAAGTTCTTTGCGAGAAGCCAAGTAGGCGTGAGCATGACGCTCAAGAACCTCGTCCTCAACGCTCGTTAGACGAATGGCGCCGAGTGCCGCGGGCAGCGGCAACATACTGCGGTTCGAGCGGACAAACTGCTGCCTGCGGAACTCCTCGATATATGCGGCAGGCTCCAGATCGAAGGCAAGCTCCTCGATACCAAAGTCCTCCAGGCAGTCATCGACCTCAAAGACGTAATCGATATCGAAGTCGCAGGCGTCATGTGCTAGGCGCGCCTCAAAGCGCATGCCCTCGGACAACAGCTGGTAGGCAGGGACCTGCGAAGCGGCATCGCCCAAGCAGGCGCGCAGGGTACGCTCCCCCGTCTTGCCAAAATCGAGCGCATGGCGGGCGCTCGGGTTCGTGGCCATCAGTACGTCCTTGCGGGCAGTCTGAGACCACTGAATGGCATTGACAAGCGCGACCTCCTCACCCGCGAGAATCTCGGGGACGGTCTCAGTAAACTGATTCCAGCGGGACTTGCTGCTCGAAAGCATGGTGCCAACAAGTACCGCATAGCCGAGCTTGAGGTCCTCAGGGTCCGCCTCGCGAACAAGGTCGAGGTCACACACGACCAAGCCTGGCTCGGGACGGAACGCGATAGCGGGAAGTGCATTCGCCGACGAGGCGACGAGCGGCTTCATGGTCGTCGCAACCGTGAGCATGGCGTCGAGCGTCGTCGGCAGCAAGGCGCACTCAGTGCGACCGCACCACTGATTGGCACACCAGCAAACGACCGAGCAAGTCGCCGTGTCGCCGACAGCGACAACGAGATCGTCGCAGGTAATGCCGTTAGCCGACAGGGCGTCAAAGACGGTATCGGCATCGGCCAGCGTAGCGCAAGCAGGCGAAACCTCGAGGACGAGCAGCGACACGGCAAAACCGGCGTCGACCAGCGCATGCTCGACAACCTCGCCAAAACGCTCGGATGTGGCGTCGTTCCAAACCACCATCGCGCGCTTAGGCTTGCCCACAGCCGAGGCAAACATGCGCGACAGCTCCTCGAACGCGCCCAATCCGACGCGGACATCGACACTGCGGTTTTGGAAATTGATAAGTTGACGGCGAATCATAGCAGTCCACGCTCCAAAAGCTTCTCGGCACAAAGATAGGAAACGTCCTCGAAGGACTTGTTGCGAATATCAAGGGTAATATCGGCGGCCTGACGATACAGCGGACGGCGATGCTCAAACAGGCGCGCAGCATGCTCGGGCGAGCGGAAATCGGGCCGGGTGTCGGAGCGGCGGATCTGGCGCAACGAGTCCTCAAAGTCGCCTTCGAGGTACACACAGGTACCCATCTCGTGCATCAGCTCAATGTTCACCGGCGTCTCGACGATGCCACCCCCGCACGATACCAGCAGGCTGCGCTCACTTTGAAGCGAACGGAGTGCCGAGGTCTCGAGCTCGCGAAAACGATCCTCGCCCTCGGTCTCAAATATCTCGGTCACCGACTTGCCGCATCGACGCACAACCAAACGATCGGTATCGATGAATCGACGTTTGAACATAGTGCCCACGTTGCGCGCAAGCGTCGACTTGCCCGCGCCCAAAAAGCCGATAAAGAAGATATGGTCGCAGCCGTGTTTGATGTGCTGAGACATGGCGAAACCTATTCCTCGCAGGGAAGGTCGCGCAGGGCCCGGCGCTCAAAGATACGGAAGATCTGCGTGTACCACAGGTCCTGGGTTGCCTGCGGCTTGACCAGAATAGTGTCAACACCGGCAAAGTTACCGCTCCACACGTCAGTGTAAAGCTGATCGCCGATCAGCACGGCCTCGTCGCCCGTGGCGCCCAGACGCTTAAGACCCGCCTTGAGGGCAAATGGCGCTGGCTTCATGGCATGGCTGATGGCCTCGAGCCCCAACTCGCGCGCCGATGCCATGACCTGGTCGCGATGCCAGTTATTGGACACCATGCACAGCTTAAAGCCCTTGGCATGGGCGGCTTCGAGCCAAGCGGAGACCGCAGCGGGAACCTGCTCGGTATCGCGCGGCACCAGGGTATTGTCACGGTCGAGTAGAATGGCACGCTTGCCGTCGGCCCAGAGGGTATCGAGGTCGATGCGGTCGACCGAGGCAACATATCGTTTGGGGCTAAAAATCCTCATGATCAATTCCAAGACTGTTGATGCTCTTCGTAGGTCTTCGAGAAATACTCCTCATCCTGTGTAATGTAGAAATACAGGTCATCGGAGTCGGTCGGCTCAAGGGTAGCCTTGAGCGCCTCGAGCGACGGAGAGCAGAT
>CAJMSG010000021.1:0-16836 GCA_905216105.1 uncultured bacterium
TCGATATCGACAAGTTTTAATTCCTAAGGCTACCAGCACTCCCCCTTATCCTGGAGTTCAGGAATCCGGCCGCGCACATAGACCGGGTTCCTAATTCCAGCATGTTTTTGCGCGGTATAATCTTGTAGCAGGAGGAAAGCCTGCTTCCCTAGCAGGACGATCGCCGCGAGGTTGCAAAGGGTCATCAGCCCCATCGTGATATCGGCCAGGCTCCACGCCAGATCGAGCGTCGCCAGCGCGCCGAACATCACCATTCCGCCCACCAGCAACCGGTAAACGAACAACACCGCGCGGTTTGCCGTGATAAACCGGACGTTCGCCTCGCCGTAATAGTAATTGCCGATAATGCTGCTGAATGCGAAGAGGAGGATCGCCACCGCAAGAAAAATGCTTCCTGCCGGGCCTATTTCCCGGCTCAGCGCCGCCTGCGTGAGCTGCACGCCTCCCACCGAGCCGTCTGCCGGCGCACCGCTGAACAGAATGATGAAAGCCGTACAGGTACAGATCACCAACGTGTCGGTAAATACGCCGAACGTCTGAATCAGTCCCTGCTTGACGGGATGCGAGACCTGAGCCGTAGCGGCGACATTGGGCGCCGAGCCCATCCCGGCCTCGTTACTGAACAGTCCCCGTTTAATGCCCTGCATCAACGCCGCACCGATGCCTCCGCCCAACGCCTGCTCCCAACCGAAGGCATTCGCTACGATCAGCTCGACGACCCCGACGAAATGCCCGGCGTTGAACAGTACGATCCCCAATGCCAACACGATATACCCGAGCGCCATCACCGGAACGATCACGCTGCTTACGCGCGCGATCTGGCGGATTCCGCCGAAGATGATCCACAGGGTCAGCAGCGTCAACACGACGCCCATCATCGCGGGATCGAAACCGAAAGCTCCTTCCCAGGCCGCACAAATGGTGTTGCTCTGCACCGAATTGAATGCGAAGCCGAACGTCACCGAAATCAGCACCGCGAAGCAGAGTCCCATCCAGCGCAGGCCCAACCCCTGTTGCATGTAGTAAGCCGGGCCGCCGATATAGGAATCGCGGCCGCGGCGCTTGTACAACTGGGCTAGCGTCGATTCGACGAATGCGCTCGAAGCCCCCAGCAGTGCGATCACCCACATCCAAAAAACAGCGCCGGGACCGCCGACCACAATGGCCGTCGCCACCCCGGCAAGATTGCCCGTACCGACCCGGCTGGCCAGCGATACGGCGAACGCCTGGAACGATGAAATATGTTTCTCGCCGGAATGTGCTCCGGATCCCGCTCCCGGAGTGTTTGCCGACTCGCCCAGCACACGCACCATTTCGCGCATCATGCGAAACTGTACGAAACGGGTGCGCAACGTGAACCACACAGCGCATCCCAACAGCAACGCGATCAACAGGTAGGACCAAAGGATGCGGTTCGTCGCATCGATCCATTCGTACAGTATTTCCATCGGCAAAAGTTTACGGCATCATCAAAGAATCCCGATCCAGGGAACCGGGAAAGGTGCTCCCGAGGCAAAGATACGACAAACCCGGCAACAGACAACGGTACAAACACTTCGACTCCCGTTCCGAATCGACAGGCTGCCGGAAGGATTTTTTCCCTATCTTGGACACGATAAATACCCCACACAGGACAAAGCATCCGAAACACACTTCCGATGAAAGCCATACCCCAATACCATTTTTACAAGACGAAATACGGTGAAGAGCTTCTGATCGATGTCGTGTCCCTGAGC
Organism: uncultured bacterium; assembly: GCA_905216105.1. GTDB lineage: Bacteria > Actinomycetota > Coriobacteriia > Coriobacteriales > Coriobacteriaceae > Collinsella. Next base: position 1,737 of record CAJMSG010000021.1, read on the forward strand.
AGTATCCGAAAATATCTCGACCGTGACCCGTACCACATTCTGTCTTATTTCGACATCACGTTCATCACCCGGGGTGCAGGGTTTCTTACGGTGGAAGGCAAGCCATACCCTCTCGCGCCCGGCGATGTCGTATTTTCCGAACCCGGCGAAATCAGGGAGTGGGATATGAAGAGTATTCCGGAGGGTTATGCGCTCATTTTTGAGGAAGAATTTTTATCCCAGTTTTTCAACGACTCCTCGTTCGTGGCAAAATTATCGTTCTTCAGCGAAGGAAAAATTTCCGCCAAAATCAATATCGCACCGGACAATGTCCGGATCAACGACCTGCTGATGAATATCCGGAGCGAAATCGATAACTCCCGTTCCAAAGACAGCCACATCCTCCGGGCATTGCTCTATGAAATGCTGATGTTGCTGAACCGCGAATACCTGCAAGCACACGGTCCTGCATGCCTGCACAAGCCGGGCAGACACACCGCCCGATTTATTGCATTGGTAAACAACAATTTCCACGCACATCACGACACATCCTATTATGCCGGGATACTTTGCATTACCCCAAATTATCTAAACGAGATCGTCCAGAGAACAATCGGGACGAGTGCCAAACGCTACATACAGAACCGGATCATCCGCGAAGCCAAAAAACTGCTGACCTACACGGACCTTGCCGTTGCAGAAATCTCCGACAGGCTTCACTTTGAAAACCCTTCCTACTTTATCCGGCTGTTCCGCCAGCACACCGGCCTGACACCACTCCGGTACCGGAACGACGAAAAACGTTGAAAAGTGCTATTTCCTTCCTGTTTCTTATTCGGTTGGAAAATGTTCCCCGCTCTATCTTTGCATGGAGTGGATAACTAAACATCCGCAAACAACCGATTATTAACGCATGCTAAACGCTGATGAAAACATTGATCATGCTACTGCTCTGCATCGGAACGCTCCCCGTATGCACAGCCTGCGAAACCCCGCCCGAAACCCTCAGGCAGGAGGCTTGGAGCACTGTAAAAACCATCAACCGTCTATGGGCAATCAAAGAGGATGCGGATAGCCTCGCCCTGTTCCTGCACGACGACATGGTCGCCATTACTCCGCAGGGACAAGAATCCGGGAACGCGACGCTTATCAAAAGCTATCGGGATTATATGCAATACGCCGAAACGATAAGCTTCACGGAGAGCACTCCGTCCATACAGTTATTCCAAGACAACCGGACGGCAATCGTCAGCTATCATGGAAATATGACTATCAAAAACCCGGAAGGCCGTACCGAGACCTTTTCGTTCAAAGACATGTACGTCCTGATCCTGCAAGACGGCAAATGGATCGCGATCGCCCAATATTACGCTCCTCAACCGGAATAAACACTACGTAAACTCACCCGCCGTTCATTCCCGGCCGCCACATGTACGTGGCGGCCGGGTTTCGCGAAGTCGGAAACAGCGGATATCGCTCATATTTGTTTACTTTGAACGGCAATAGTCATAATTCGTCCAAGAGATCAAAGAGACACAACGATGAGATTAGCGTAAGGTGCTTTGCACTTTAGACAAAAACAGATTGTCAAACTACGACCCGGAAAAGATATAAAGCGGATAAGTGCCAGGCAAAAAAACAGGAACCACTTAAAGCAGTCCCATTTCAGTTATTTTTACTGATAACCAGATGATTACCCATCTAGATATATTATTGACCCACCAGGTCTATAACATTTATATTTCGCAATCTAACAAAATTTCGTAGTATCTTATTTTCAAGCTGTTTGCAAATATAACTATTTCACAAAATCCATCAAAATTTATTATGATATATCAAATTTGGTCCCTACTTTTGTGAGGTAGGGACCATTTTTCACCCGCTCGTTGTGCCCCTCTGAAATACTCATACGAAGATAGGGATAATGGTAGCAAACCCAAAAATCAAACGTAGTTATCTGTTCTTTCCCGACAAGGAGAAAGAGGGCGACGGGTACAAGCCGGACGCAAAACTCCGGCTGCGTGTTCGTTGGTCGGGCCGTAAAGTCGATTTTAATGTAGGGTACCGGATTAAGTTAAGCCAATGGGACACGCAAACCCAACGCTGCCGGGTAAAGACTACCAACTTACAAAAACAATCCGCCTCCCTGATTAACGGGGCGATACAGGCTTTTGAGACGGCAATAGATAACGTTTTTACCTCTTTCGAGCTGGAGGGAATATCACCTGCACCGGATCAGGTAAGGGTAAAATTCAATCTTCTGGCAGGCCGTACAAACAGTACAGAAGTACACACGGACAAAACGCTGTTCGACTATTTCGATGATTTTACCCGCGAGATGGGGAATATCAACAGTTGGACATCAGCAACCTATACAAAATTCGCCGCCGTTCGTCACCACCTTGAAACCTTTAACGCCTCCTTGCAATTCGCCGATCTGACAGAGTTTGGATTAACTCAATATGTCAACTACCTGAGAGAAGTTAAGGGGATGCGGAATACGACCATAACTAAACAACTCGGATTCCTAAAATGGTTTTTGCGCTGGGCAACCACAAAGGGATATTGTCAGACGCGCGACTATATCAATTTCAAACCGAAGCTAAAGACAAGCGAGAAAAAGATTATTTTTCTTGACTGGCCGGAACTGATGACCGTCTACAATTATCCGTTTACCGATAAGCAAAAAAGCCTCGAACGGGTACGGGATGTATTTTGCTTCTGCTGCTTTACGTCGTTGAGGTATTCCGACGTGGCGAACCTGAAACGGTCGGACGTGTTCGGCAGCTATATTTCCCTTACAACAATAAAAACCGCTGACAGCATTAAGATCGAGCTAAACAAGTATTCCCGTGCGATCCTCGATAAGTATGCGCATGAACAGTACCCAGGCAATTTAGCCCTGCCGGTAATCAGCAACCAGAAGATGAACGACTATCTGAAAGAGGTAGGGAAACTTTGCGGAATCGATCAACCGGTAACAATCACGTATTACCGGGGTAACGAACGTATCGACGAAATTTATCCCAAATACGAATTATTGGGCACCCATGCCGGCCGCCGGACGTTTATCTGCAACGCCCTGATAATGGGCATAGCTCCGCAGGTCGTAATGAAGTGGACGGGGCACAGCGACTATAAAGCGATGAAAGCCGAGGCAATGAAATTGTTTGATAAATAATTATATATCCAATGCAAACACTCGAGTTCAATTATGGTAATATTCCACCGGGGCTTACAGAGCATGCGATAGCTTTCGGAACATCATTTAAACAAGTATTGCAGACTTATCGAAGTACAGAAGCTCCAACCTTTGAGGATACGATCGTCCTCTGCAGGGACATGTACCGTAAAGAATACCAGTTTGTATTTGATCTACTGCAAAGTATAGGGGATATGCAACCGAGCAAAAATAACGAACTTTTGTTCGGACACTTGCAACGACTTATAGATGCCCCTGAAATGTTTTGCCCGGAATTAATCAAAAACACTGTTCCCGGTTCCGAATGTACAGGTTGGGCACTTGCAGTTCGCATGGAACTGTATAATGCACTGTGTCAGGGTGCAATTTGGTTTGCGTCGGAACCTCCACGATTTACCGTCGGCGTCCTCGGCGAAGTAGCAACTTACATTCAGGAATGGTTGCGGTGCCATGCGGCACCACCCGCCGCACTCGAAGCGTCCCTGCCAGAGAATAACGAACAAAAGCCGCACCGGGATATACCCAGATCGCAAAGCATCGCTTTACTCTATACTCTTCTGATCCGTTTCGGGGTGACGCGTGTTTGTAGCTCCAAAGATATAGCCATGTTCATTGAAGCAGTCACCGGAGGCAAGATCGTATCGGAGGGGCGGAATACATATTCCGCCAAACATTTGCATGACACGCTACGGCCGGATATACAATATCTCATCGATATAATTTGTCCCCGCAAATAGTCTACCGGGAGCAAGCTTGTAATTTATCGTTTTTGGAGCAGTCTTGCTTTTTACAGCCATCTATAATCCTTTTTAATTTGTGGACCGACCACCGGATATTTGCGGACTATGCCGGTACGGTCCACCATACTTTTTTTCATTCTCTTTGCATTATCAAATTTGATTTAGCGGAATAGCTAACCGCAACCTATGTTGAATCAAAAAATGATACTGCAATGTATGCGAATATTACAGGGGAAACCCCTATTGCGGCTCTGACTGTTTCTCAGTTTGTCGATCTGCTGGATAAGCATAAATCGGCGCCGGCAGCACCTAGCGCCCCGGCCCGTGATTATACGCAAGGTTATGCGTACGGGCTCAAAGGCATCCGTAAACTCTTCGGCGTATCCCACGCCACCGCCCAGCGTTACAAAGACACATTCCTAAAACCGGCTGTCCGTCAGAATGGCCGGAAGATCGTCATTGACGTAGCAAAGGCCCTCGAACTGTTCGATGAACACGCTAAAGGATAGGAGGGCCCGGCGATGAAAGACAAAAGAAAAGCCGCTCCCACAAGAAGCGGCAATACCTTGGCAGGTGAACAAATTTCTTACTGCAAATATAGTCACAGATCAAGAAAAAGCAAGCGGAAAGTGTATTTCCCCGACACCCGGTTTCGTGAAATCGCAGCTATTCAAAGGCTGCATGAAATCGAAATGCGGAAAGCCCGCAAATTCTTCCTTGAACACCCTACCCGCACCTACTCCCGCGCCGATCTCGTTGAGGCGCTGGAACTGCCGATAAACCACATTACGCGGATTGTGTACGACTTGCTCGATGCCGGATTTATCCGCGTGATCGGTAAGGATCGTACCCCCCGTAGCAGAATTGCCGTGGAGATGCTGCAATTGACAGGAAAGGAGGCGATAAATGGATAGCCGACAACCGCCCGTCCGTCCCTTTACCGGGGACTTTATCGGCCTGCTCCGGTCGGATATACAGCGCCGGGAGCAGCGGATGAGAGAAGATAACGCCCGCACGCGTATCGAGGATTTGAACGGCAAAAGCTGCCGGAGGGTTTTATCCGAGCTGTTGGAACAATTCGACGAACTGGATTTTCGGGAGCGCGCCGGATTAGACGAGGACGCAAAACTGACCCGGAAAATCTTTGTCGTGATCGCCGTGGAGGAGATCATAAGCAAAGCCACCGCCAACAACTGGGGACTTTGCATCAAAAACGATTTTATATACCTGTATAACGGCCGGTACTGGCAGCCTCTCAACGCAGAAGAGTTTAAACCCTTTCTGGCCGAGGCGGCCCTCAAAATGGGAGTGGCACCCCTCGAGGCCAAATACCACCAATTCAAGGAGAAAATGTACAAGCAGTTCGTATCCGAGGCGAATATGCCGACCCCGGAACGAATGGCAGGGATTACGCTGATAAACCTGCAAAACGGGACCTTCGAGATCTCCGGGAACGGACAGACACTCCGAGAGCAGCGCCGGGAGGACTTTCTGAAATATCAGTTGCCGTTCGAGTACGACCCTTCGGCCCGGTGTCCACTTTTCGATAAGTACCTGCAACGGGTATTGCCGGACACGGATTGCCGCAAAGTGTTGGCCGAATACATGGGCTATATCTTCACAACCGGGCTGAAACTGGAGAAAGCGGCCATACTGTACGGCAGCGGGGCGAACGGCAAAAGCGTATTTTTCGAGGTCGTCAACGCGCTTATCGGGCCGGACAATATCTGTTCCTATTCCTTGCAGAACCTGACCAAATACGACAGTTACCAGCGAGCGGAACTATCCAATAAACTGCTCAATTACGCCTCGGAGATCAACGGAAAACTGGAGGCGTCGATATTCAAGCAACTCATAAGCGGCGAACCGGTAGAAGCCCGGCAAATATACGGGCGGCCTTTCGTGATGCGGGAATACGGCAAACTGATGTTCAATTGCAACGAACTGCCCAAAGAGGTGGAGAATACCAACGCCTTTTTCCGCCGGTTCCTGATTATTCCTTTCGAGCAAACCATACCGGAAAGCGAACAGGACCCGGAACTGGCGGCAAAGATCATCCGGGACGGCGGTCTTCTCGCCATCCCGACCGAGACCGTCTACGGTGTCGCCGTGGCAGTCAACGCCTTCTCGGACGCCGTGCCCCAAGATACAAGCGAATTCCCATCGTGGCCGCGCGATCCGCAGGCTGCCGTCAATGGCGCCGCAGTTCCTGCGCTCGGCACCGGCTATCGCCGTATCTTCACTCTCAAGCAACGTGAACTCACGCAAACCGTCGCTTGGCTGGTCGATGGCGTCGAAGCACTCGGCCGCTATGGCGTGGATATCCCGGAAGATGCCCGCGTACTCGCGCGACGATGCTGGCCGGGCGCCCTGACTATCGTGGTCAAGGCGGCCCCCTGCGTGCCGACCTTTATGCGCGCCGCCGACGACACGGTGGCACTTCGCGCTTCGGCCTCGCCCGTGGTGCAAGCGCTCATCCGCGCCTGCGGCAGCCCTCTTGCCTGCACCAGCGCCAACACGCATGGCGCGCCCGCGCCGGCAAGTTTTGTCACGGTGGAGGAGCGCATCCTGGAGGGGGTCGATGTGGCCGTCGACGCCGGTGAGACCCCGTGTCGCGACGCCTCGACCATCGTGTCGTTTCAGCACGGCGAGCTCCAGATCCTGCGCCAAGGCGCGCTTCCCGCATCAGAGATCGAACGGGTCCTGTCCGACCCGATGCAATAGAAAGGTGTAAGCGATGTCGTTGAATCTAGGTAGCCTGGGTATGGAAGACGCCTCGTTTAGCTTTGGCGGTTCCTACATCATGGCGCTCGACTGCGGCACCACCTCGGTACTCGCGACCATCGTCGACGAGTACGGCTGCATCGTCGCCCAGGCGCGTCGTAGCGTCAAAACCAGCTTCCCGCGCCCCGGCTGGGTGGAGCAGGATCCCACGGAGGTGCTTGCCAGCCAGATCGGCGTGATGATGGAGGTCCAGTTTAAGAGCGGCATCCATTCTGACCGCATTGCCGCCATCGGTATCTCCAACCAGCGCGAGACCACGGTGGTGTGGGACCGCATAAGCGGCCAACCCATCTATAACGCCATCGTGTGGCAATGCCGTCGCACCGCACCTCTGATCGACGAGCTGGTCGAGCAGGGCGCAGAAGAACTGGTGCGCTCCCGCACGGGACTCACGCTCGATCCGTATTTCTCGGCTTCCAAGGTGCAGTGGATCCTCGACAACGTCGACGGTGCGCGTGAGAGCGCGGCGGCGGGCGACCTCATGTTCGGCACCATCGACACCTGGCTCATCTACAACCTCACCGGCGGTCAGGTCTTTGCCACCGACTACACCAATGCCAGCCGCACCGCGCTCTTTAATATCCATACGCTCGATTGGGATGACGATCTGCTGGCACTTTTCGACGTCCCGCGTTCCATGATGCCCGAGGTTCGTTGGAGCTCGGGCGATTACGGCCGCGTCGCGAGCGACATCATGACCAACATGCCACCCATCATGGGCGTGGCGGGCGACCAGCAGGCGTCGCTGTTCGGCCACTGCTGTTTCCATCCTGGCCAGACCAAAAACACCTATGGCACGGGTTGCTTTATGCTCATGAACACCGGCGACGAGATCGTCGAATCCAAGAACGGCCTGGTCTCCACCATCGGTATCGCTGCGAACGGGAAGATCAGCTATGCACTCGAGGGCTCCATCTTTGCTGCCGGCTCCACCATGAACTGGCTTCGTAACAACATGGGCATCATCTCGAGCGTGAGCGAGTCGGCACAACTCGCCGCTTCGATTAACGACAACGAGGGCTGCTACTTCGTTCCCGCCTTTGCGGGTTTGGGCGCTCCCTGGTGGGACCCGCATGCCCGCGGTATCGTGTGCGGTCTGACCGGCGCCTCGAGCCGTGCGACCATCGTGCGCGCCGCCTGCGAATCCATGGCATATCAGAGCTACGACGTGCTGCGCGCCATGGAGCAGGACGTGGGGCTTTCGATCGAGCGCCTGTCTGTCGATGGCGGTGCCTCGCGCAACGAGTTCATCATGCAATTTCAGGCCGACCTGCTGGATATCCCCGTGCTGCAATGCGAGACGGTGGAGACCACGGCAATCGGTGCCGCGTACTTGGCGGGTCTTGCCGTCGGCTATTGGGAAGACCTGGAAGAGCTGGAGCAAAATGCCCAGATCGTTAGGACCTTCCTTCCCCACATGTCCGCCGTGCGCCGCGAGCAAAACCTTGCGGGCTGGCGTGATGCAGTCAAGCGCTCGCTCAGTACCGCACAGTAGGGCCGCGGTGGGCTGCTCGATACAACAAACCGCTAAACTAATGCATGGCGTGCGGTGGCGACATTGCTGCGCGCCTTGTCAGCAAGGCCGTTTTGCGGCCGCAACGAAAGGGGCAATCAACCCATGACCGTCACCTACGATGCGTCCCGTGTGACGCTTGTCGATCATCCGCTCGTTCAGCACAAGCTGTCGATCCTGCGCGATAAAAACACCGGCACCAACCAGTTCCGCCAGCTCGTGCGCGAACTCGCGCTTTTTGACGGCTACGAGGCCATGCGCAACCTGCCCATGGAAGACGTCGAGGTCGAGACCCCCATCACCACCGCCACGTTTAAGCAGCTTGCCGGCAAGAAACTCGCCATCGTGCCCATCCTGCGTGCGGGCCTTGGCATGGTCGACGGTATCCTCGACCTGGTGCCCTCCGCTCGCGTGGGCCACATCGGCATGGAGCGCGACGAGGTCACCCACGAGCCGCACGAGTACTACTGCAAGATGCCCAAGGACATCGACCAGCGCATCTGCCTGGTTGTCGACCCCATGCTCGCTACGGGCGGCTCGGCCGAGATGGCCATCAGCTACCTGCGCGAGCGCGGTGTCAAGGACATCCGCATGCTGTGCATCGTCGCGGCCCCCGAGGGTCTCAAGTCGCTGACCGAGAAGGACCCAGATGTGCATATCTATACCTGCGCCATCGACGACCATCTCAACGAGGCCGCCTACATCGTTCCCGGCCTGGGCGACGCCGGCGACCGCATCTACGGCACGCTCTAGTCGTTGGGCCTTGTCGGCTACGGTCACAAATACGAAGAAACGGTGCGCGCGGACGAACAAAAGGCGACCGCGCGCACTCCCGTTAACGGACGTTTTGCCCTGCAGGGTTCGAGAAAAACGTATTACCTACCTGCGGCATAAAGAAGGTCTTAAGAAAACGAACAGGTGCGTATTAACCGATGCTTTTTCGGTTGTACTTTAGCGATTGGCTCGTACAATAGTCACCAATGTTTGGCGGGAACTGTTCTGGGAAGCGTTAAAGAGGGAAAGTGAGGACGCCAGTGTTTCAGATAGCCGATCTGCTCGCTATCGTTGCAGGCGTCATCGCGGGCGCGGTCGCCTTTCTTCCCTTTGTTTTTACGCTCAAGCCGGTTCTTGACGATAAGCAGAATGCGGACATGCTCAAGGGCATGGTGAGTCTGGCGGTCTCGGCAATCGCCCTACTCGTCTTTACCTTGGTTGTGTTTGTGTTGTTCGGAGAGGCATTTCGCATGTTCCTCCTGGGCGAGGCGATCGGCTTCGTGGCCTTTATGGCCGCCTGCACGGTTCGTGTCGTCAAGGCGCTGCGAGATCCTCATGAGGTCGAAAGGTAAGTCGTGGAAATTTTTGAAAAGCTGCCTGATGAGATTAATCATCTGGTCAGCGAGTTCAGCTCCACCCCTGTCGTGGGCGATCTGAGCTGCGGCATCACGCAGTACTCGTTTTGGCTGATCGTCTCCACGATCGTGCTCCTGATCGTCCTGGCCGTGTTCAAGAAGAAGCAGACCCTGGTTCCCAAGGGCTTCTTCGTCAACGGTTTCGAGTACATCATCGAGTACGTCGAGAACGATATCGGCAAGGGCGTCGTGGGTGAGAACTGGAAGAAGCACTTCCCGTTCCTGTGCTCGCTTTTCCTGTTCATCCTGATCAATAACATGATCGGCCTGATCCCGGGAATGAAGCCCGGCACCGGTGCAATCGGCTCCACCGCCGCACTCGCCATTTTCGCCTTCGTGTACTTCATCTACTACGGATGCAAGGCTCACGGCGTGATCGGCTACATCAAGAGCCTCGCCCCGCAGGGCGTGAGCTTCCCGATGAACGTGCTCGTGTGGGTCGTCGAGCTTTTTTCGACCTTCCTGCGCCTCATCACGCTCGCCGTCCGTCTGTTCTGCAACATGTTCGCAGGACACGTGGTCATGGGCTCGTTCGCCATCATGGCGAGCATGTTCATGCAGCCGCTGCTTCAGCAGGTTTCCGCGGCGCACGCCGTCGGCGCCCTGCCTTCGCTGGCCTGGCTTGCCATCCTCATCCTGATCTATGCGATCGAGCTTGTGGTCGGCGCCATCCAGGCTTACGTCTTCACGGTCCTTACCGCCGTGTATGTCTCCGAGGCAGAGGAGGTCGCGGAGGAGGAGTAGTCTTCCGTTCGCGCCTTAAAGGTAAGGCAATTCGTTAAACCGCCGGTGCCCGTACCCATGGAGCCCGGCAGTTATAAAAAGGTTATCCTGCGTGAAATAAGACACGCACGACAAAGGAGGAATCGTGGGAGTTATCGGTTACGGTCTCGGTGTTATCGGCGCTGGTCTTGCTATCGGCCTGTCTGCTCTGGGTGCTACGGGTGCTATGGCCCGTCAGCCTGAGGTCCAGGGCCGCGTGTTCACCGTCTTCATCATGGGCTCCGCCTTCGGCGAGGCTCTGGCTCTGATCGGCTTCGTTGTCGCGCTGATCGTTAAATAGCACGGAGCGTCAAGTATGAATCTTTCATCCCAGAAGAGCGCGATCGCACTCTCCGCGTCCGCGGCCGCGCTGCTCATGCCGGTATCCGCGTTCGCCGAGGACGGCGCTGCCGGTGCGGACATCCTCATCCCTAAGATGGCGGAGTTCATCCCGGCGCTTATCGCCTTCCTGATCATCTGGATCGTGCTGGCCAAGGTCGCCCTGCCGGGCATCATGAAAACCATGGAGGAGCGCGGCAAGAAGATCGAGGAGAGCCTCGACGAGGCCGAGAAGACCAAGCAGGAGGCTATCGCCAAGCGCGCTGAGTCCGACTCGATCGTCACCGACGCCCGTCGTCAGGCTGCCGACATCGTTCTCGAGGCCCGTAAGGACGCCGAGTCCGAGCGCGCCCGTATCATCGAGGCTGCTCACAAGGAGGCCGAGGAGATCATCGCCAAGGCCCATACGACCGTCGAGGACGAGCGCAAGTCCATTTACGCCGGTGCCGCGAGCTCCATCGCCGACCTGTCCGTTGCCGTCGCCACCAAGATCGTGGGCGAGGCACTCGAGGACGATGCCGAGCAGAAGAAGCTCATCGAGCGCTACATCCAGGAAGCAGGTAGCCTGAATGCCGACTAGCCGCTATCAGGACAAGGTGCTCGAGACCTACGCGCGCTCCCTTCTGGAAGCCGCTAAGGCCGAGAACCATGTGTTCGAGGACCTCGAGATGATCGAGCGCTTGGCTTCTGCCAGCCCCGAGATCATCGCCGTGCTCGACACCATGTCCAAGCGCGACCAGCTCGACCTTCTTCCCAAGGTGGCAGCTGCCTTTAAGTATGTTGCCGAGGAAGACGAGGATGTAGCGGGCGTGACCGTCACCACGGCGATCCCGCTCGACGACGAGCTGCGTCAAACCATCACTAAGAAATGCGAGCAGGACTTCGGCCGCAAGGTATTCCTTATCGAGCAGGTCGACCCGTCTATCGTGGGCGGCCTGGTGCTCGAGGCCCGCGGCGAGCGTCGTGACATTTCCGTCAAGACGCAGCTGCGCATCGCGCAGGAGACCCTCGCAAACTCTGCTAATTCGTACGGAGGTGAAGCCTAATGTCCGAAACCCTCAATGCCCAGGATATCGCCAAGAAACTGCAGGAGCAGCTCACGAGCCTCTCCGCGACGGTCGATACGCATGAGGTTTCAACGGTCGACGAGGTAGGCGACGGCATCGCGCGCGTCTCCGGCCTCAAGAGCGCCATGGCAGGCGAGCTTCTGGAGTTCAAGAGCTCCGATACCGGTGAGACCGTCTTCGGCCTTGCCCAGAACCTTGACCGTGACGAGGTCGGCGCCGTTCTGTTCGGTGCCGTCGACTCCATCAAGGAAGGCGACGAGTGCCGCACCACTGGCCGCATTATGGATATCCCCGTGAGTCGTGCCATGCTCGGCCGCGTCGTCAATCCGCTCGGCCAGCCCATCGACGGCCTGGGCGACATCGTCGCCACGCACCGTCGCCCCATCGAGTTCAAGGCTCCCGGCGTCATCGATCGTACCCCGGTGTGCGAGCCGGTTCAGACCGGTCTGCTCGCTATCGACTCCATGGTGCCTATTGGCCGCGGTCAGCGTGAGCTCATCATCGGCGACCGTAAGACCGGTAAGACCGCCATCGCCATCGACGCTATCCTCAACCAGCGCGGCAAGGGCATGGTCTGCATCTATGTCGCCATCGGCCAGAAGGCCTCCACGGTTGCCAACATCCGCGAGACCCTCGCTCAGCACGGTGCGCTCGACTACACCATCATCGTTTCGGCCACCGCTGCCGATTCCGCCCCTATGCAGTACATCGCGCCTATGGCCGGTGCCGCTATCGGCGAGTTCTTCATGTACAACGGCGAGGACGGCAAGCCCGCCAGCGAGACCAACCCCGGCGGCCACGTGCTCGTCATCTACGACGACCTGTCCAAGCAGGCTGTGGCCTACCGTCAGATGTCGCTGACGCTGCATCGTCCGCCCGGACGCGAGGCCTATCCTGGCGACATCTTCTACCTGCACTCTCGTCTGCTCGAGCGTGCCGTCAAGATGTCCAAGAAGAACGGTTACGGCTCCATGACGGCACTGCCGATCATCGAGACCCAGGACGGCGACGTCTCGGCCTACATTCCGACCAACGTCATTTCCATTACCGATGGTCAGATCTACCTGCAGTCCGAGCTCTTCTTCCAAGGTCAGCGCCCGGCAGTCGACGTGGGCATCTCCGTGTCCCGCGTCGGTGGCGATGCGCAGACCAAGGCCATGAAGCAGGTCGCCGGCAACCTCCGTCTGGACCTCGCTTCGTACCAGGAGCTCGCCGGCTTTACGCAGTTCGGCTCCGACCTCGACGAGGCTACTCAGAAGCAGCTGACCCATGGTGCTCGCATGACCGAGCTCCTGAAGCAGCCGCGTTACAAGCCGTTTGAGGTTGGCGAGCAGATCGTTACGCTGTTCGCTGGCAACGAGGGCTTCCTGGATGACCTGGAGATCGCCGACGTGCTGCCCTTCCGTGCCGAGCTCATCGAGTACATGGACAATGGCTTTGGCTCGCTGCTCGACAAGGTTCGCGCCAAGAAGATCGATGATGACACCAAGGCTGAGCTCTTGCGCGTCATCGGCGACTTCAAACAGCAGTTCATGGCCAAGCACCATTCGGATGTTTCTGGATCAGAGGAGAACTAAGCCCCATGGCCAACCTTCGCGACATTAAGAAGCGAATCTCCTCGGTTACCACGACCAAGCAGATCACGCGCACGATGGAGATGGTCTCTACGGCCAAGATCCGTCGTGCCCTCGATCGCTCCAAGCAGGCCGAGCCCTATAAGGAGGCGCTGACCGACGTCATGTTGACGGTCGCCGGCGACGCTTCCTGTTCGGGCACCGATCCCATGCTGCAGAAGCATGAGAGCGTCAAGCATGGCCTGATTGTCGTTATTGCCTCGGACCGCGGCCTTGCCGGCGGTTTCAATACGACGGTGGAGCGCACGGCCGAAAAGCTCGCCGCTTCTTGGGCGAACGACGGCATCGAGTGCGAGATCATCGCGTGTGGGCGCAAACCGGCCACGTATTTCCGTGACCGCGCAAACGTCGTCATGCACTTTGAGGGCAACTCCTCTGAGCCCGATTTCAATCAGGCCCGCATGATCTCCTCTCATATCTGCGATGCGTATCGTGCCGGTGAGCTTGACCGTGTCGAGCTTGTCTACCACCACGCCAAGAACCGCGTGGATCAGGAGCTTCGCGTCGAGCATCTGTTGCCGCTCGACCCCGAGATGATCGCTATGGCCCACGGTCCGCGTAAGAACGAGACCGACGCCCCTAAGCGCATCTCGTCCACGTTCGAGTTCGTGCCCTCTCCCGAGCATGTTCTCGGCAAGCTTGTGCCGTCTTATATCCTGACGGTCATCTACCAGGCCCTGATCGATTCGGCGGCTGCCGAGCAGGGTGCACGCCGCAAGGCCATGCACTCCGCGACGGAAAACGCCACCGCGATCATCTCGACCCTTACCCGCACGTATAGTCGCGTGCGCCAGGCTTCGATCACGACCGAGATTAACGAGATCGTCGGCGGAGCCTCAGCATTGGAGGAACAGTAATGGCTAATAACACCGTAAAGCTTGCGGTCGAGGAAGCCACCAAGAAGACGACTGCCGGTGATGGTCGCATCGTGCGAATCATCGGCCCTGTCGTCGACGTCAAGTTTGACGGCGCGGTGCCCCCGATCTACAACGCGCTCACGGTCGAGGCCGAGACCCCGATCGGTCATCTGAGCACGATCCTCGAGGTCGAGAGCCAGCTTCCGGGCGGCGTCGTCCGCACGGTCGCCATGTCCTCGACCGACGGCCTGCAGCGCGGCCTCATCGCCACCGATACCGGTGAGCCTATGAAGATGCCCGTTGGCCCCAAGACGCTCGGCCGCATTTGGAACGTTATGGGCAAGCCCGTCGACGGCAAGCCCATGCCCGAGGTGGAGGAGTTCTACCCCATTCACCATGCAGCGCCCCGTTTCGACGAGCTCACCACCAAGACCGAGATCTTCGAGACCGGCATCAAGGCCGTCGACCTGCTCGAGCCCTACATCCGTGGCGGCAAGACGGGCCTGTTCGGCGGCGCCGGCGTCGGCAAGACCGTTCTGATTCAGGAGCTCATCAACAACCTCGCCCAGGAGCACGGCGGCACCTCGGTGTTCACCGGCGTCGGCGAGCGTACCCGCGAGGGCACCGACCTGTTCCTCGAGATGAGCGAGTCTGGCGTTATCGACAAGACCTGCTTGGTCTATGGTCAGATGAACGAGCCGCCTGGAGCGCGTCTGCGCATCGGTCTGGCCGGCCTCACCACCGCTGAGTACTTCCGCGATCGTGGCCAGGACGTTCTGCTGTTCATCGACAACATCTTCCGCTTCTCCCAGGC
>CAJMSG010000022.1:0-16550 GCA_905216105.1 uncultured bacterium
CTGTCTAGAAAGAGGTATTCCATGGCCGACGAGACCATGACCGACGAGCAGATTCTTGAAGGTGTGGAGCACAAGAGCTTCGTCGCCACGTCCGACCGTACCGCCGCCTCGCTGTCCGCGAGCGGTGTCGCCGCCGAGGATGTCGCTCGCGCCGCCGCGCAGGCCGCCTACGACAAGAAGGGCGAGGACGTTCAGGTGCTCGATCTGACCGAGCTCTCCGATGTGTGCGACTACTTTGTGCTCGCCACCGGTACCAATAACCGTCAGGTCGATTCGATCGTCGACGAGATCGAGGAGAAGGTCGCCGAGGCTTGCGGTGAGCACCCGTTCTCCATTGAGGGCCGCGAGCAGAAGACCTGGATGCTCATGGACTACGGCTCGGTCGTCGTCCACGTTTTCACCCCCGAGGCACGCGACTTCTATCGTCTCGAGAAGCTCTGGGGCGACGCTCCCCAGCTCCCCCTCAATCTCCTCTAGGACCTTATTTGGTCTGGGGCTTCTCTAGAGCTTCCCTTTACCGTTCGCCGGGCAGTTGCACTACCTGCAGCTGCCCGGCTTTCTTTTTGCCCAAAAGTAGCTAATTTGGGACGGGGCTTTTTTAGCTACTACCTACCGTTCGCCGAACATCGCGATTTATAGCTCCCAGTACGTTTTTTTCTACTCTGGCTCGGGTAACGTAATTGTTATCTGTCGAGGAGGGGATGCGTATGACTCGGACTGCGCGAGAAATCTCTGTATATGGCTTTTACCATGTCGTACAAAAGGGATGTGCCGACCAACTCATATTTGAGGATGACGAAGATCGACTCTATCTGATTCGGCTGATTGCTTCGAAATGCCAGAAGTTTAAAGTGGATGTCATCGCGTGGTGCCTTATGGATAACCATATTCATCTTCTGCTTGATGACGAGCATGTTCATCTGAGCGATTGCATGCATTCGATTACGACGGCGTATGCTATGTATTTCAACTCAAAGACAGGCAGGAAGGGGCCTGTTTTCCAGGATCGATTTAAGAGCGTGCCGATCCTCGATGATGATCAGCTACTCAACTGCGTGAGATACATTCACGACAATCCCGCGAAGGCGAGGATTGGGACCGCTTCGCTGTATCGATGGAGTAGCTTTCGCGAGTATATGGGATATCCGGGTATCTGCAAAACGGATTGCGTTCTCGGGTTACTCGGTGACTCTCAGAGATTTTTTGCCTTTAGCACCTCAGGTGAGCCCAACCGCTATTGCTTCCGTGACGGCGCCCATGTGAGCGACTCAGATGCGCTGGAGTTTGCGCAGGCGCTTCTTAAGCCGTACGAGCCTCATCACCTCAAGGCTTTGCCAAAGGGGACGCGCGATGCCTGCATTCGCACTTTGAAGAGCGAGGGCTTTTCGATTAAACAGATCGTACGTCTTACGGGCATTGGACACTGCACCATACAAAAGGTCAAAGTCTAAAAATAGCTCATTTAGGACGAGGTCTGTGTTGCGACCGCGTCAGGTATGGGTTGGGTAGCTAATTTGGGACGGGGCTATTTTAGCTACCCCTATAAATCGGTTGAGTTATATTCCGGCCCCGGGTAATTCGCTACCAGTTGAAGGGTAGCTAAAATAGCCCCGTCCCAAATTAGCTACCCCGTACTACCCTGACAATCTAAAGTAGTTAAAAAAGCCCCGTCCCAAATTGACTACTTAGTGGGAGGAGAAGCGGGATTGGCGGCCGAAGGACAGGGCGGTGTCGCCGAATTTGTCTCGGACGGCGTCGATGGCGACGGAGAGGTCGCGGCGGTCGCTGGATTGGGCTCCGCGGTCATCGATCTCGCAGAACAGGTCAGTTTGGATACCGCCTTGGTGGTTGAAGTCGCTCATGCCGATACCCGCCAGACGCACGTGCATGCCTTCTTGCCAGATATTGTCGAGCAGCTCGAGCGCTACGGCCACAAAGATATTCTCGTCGTCGGTGGGGTGGGGCAAGCGGCGCTGTGCCGTGCGTCCGCTGCCATACGAATACTTAAGCTTGAGCGTTACCGTGGCACCCGTCAGCCCTTGACGACGTAGGCGGCGCCCAACCGACTCGCCCACCAGCGCAATCGCCGCCTCGATATCCCCACGCTCAGTCAAATCCTTCGCAAAGGTGCGCTCATTGCTCACCGATTTAACTTCACGTTCGTCATCCAGGCCGGTGACCTCGGATACTTCGAGCCCCAAAGCACGCTGACGCATGCGCTCGCCATTCACGCCAAAAATTGCAGCCAGGGTGGACTCTGGCGCGCGTGAAAGCTCGCCGAGTGTATAGATGCGCATGCGACGCAGTCGCTCCTCGGCCGAACGCCCGATTCCGCTCATGGCGGACACGGGCAGCGCGGCCAAAAACCGCTGCTCCGTACCAGGGCGCACAATGGTCAGACCAAACGGCTTGTCGCGCTCGCTTGCGATTTTGGCCACGGTCTTGTTGCAGCCCACGCCAATTGAGCACGTTACTCCCAGCGCTGCCACGCGGTCGCTTATGCGCCGCGCAACCAGCAGCGGGTCTTCGGGCGCGAACCGGCCCGGCGTAATATCGATAAAGGCCTCGTCGATGGACACACGCTCCACGCGCGGTGTCTCGTCGGCGAGAATCGCCATGACCTGCGCGCTCACCTCACGGTAGCGATCAAAGTGTCCGTGCGTCCAAATGGCCTGCGGGCACAGGCGCCGCGCCTCGGCCGAGGCCATGGCAGAATGCACGCCAAAGCGACGTGCCTCGTATGAACATGTGGACACGACGCCGCGTGACTCGGCGTCTCCACCCACAATGAGCGGCTTGCCGCGCCACTCGGGATGATCGAGCATCTCCACGCTCGCAAAAAATGCATCAAGGTCCATCAGGCCCACCGCTGGACCCGTCCAGAGCGGCGGCGTGACGCCCGCAGCATCCTCATAACCGTATGTATGTTCGCGTCTTTCCATGTCATGAGTATACCGCGCAGCTCATGTGGGGTGCGTGGATGTGCTTGCAAATCGCGAATTCTTGTCTAAGATATGGATTTGCCCTCGACTACACCGAAGAAGTTGGTCTCACGGACTTCACCTGCCCGCGTCGATGGCGTATTATGTTCAACTGTTTGTTTGTAGTTGCAGCCTAAAGCTGCTTGGTTGGAGGAGTTTCCTTTGGCAGTCAAGATTCGCCTTGCTCGTCACGGCGCTAAGAAGCGTCCGTACTACCGTGTCGTCGTCGCCGATTCCCGCGCCCCGCGTGACGGTCGTATCATCGAGGAGGTTG
This sequence comes from uncultured bacterium, assembly GCA_905216105.1. Classification (GTDB taxonomy): domain Bacteria; phylum Actinomycetota; class Coriobacteriia; order Coriobacteriales; family Coriobacteriaceae; genus Collinsella. The sequence goes on from CAJMSG010000022.1 coordinate 3,256, forward strand.
GCCGCTACAACCCGATGACCGCCCCCAAGACCATCAACCTCGACCTCGAGAAGATCGCCGACTGGCAGTCCAAGGGCGCTCAGCTCACCGACGCCGTCGCTGCTCTGGTCAAGGCCGCCAACGAGGGCGAGAAGACCGAGACCGTCGTCAAGAAGTCCAAGAAGCAGCTCGCCAAAGAGGCCGAGGCCGCTAAGGCTGCCGCTGAGGCCGCTGAGGGCGCCGAGGAGTAAATCGTGCCTGAGGTTGACGCTGCACAGCTCGAGGGTGAGGCAATGCTCTCAGATCGCATCGCCGATCTCGTCGAATATCTCGTTGTTCAGATCGTCGACGACCCGGATTCCGTGAGCCTTGAGGTCATCGATGGTGACGACGCCTCCACGATTGAGGTCTCGGTTGCCGAGGATGACGTTGCTAAGGTCATCGGCCGTCGTGGCCGTACCATCAAGGCCATTCGCACGCTCGCCCGTGCACTGGCCGCTCGCCTCGACACTGCTGTCGAGGTAGAGGTTCTGGGCTAGGACCTTGAGGTCCCAGTACAAAAACATCGCCCGTGTGGTCAAGTCGCACGGAAGGAAGGGGGAGGTCCTCGCGCAGCCGCTGCGGGGGCTTCCTTCTGTATTGGAGCCGGGTATGCGTGTCGCCTTGACGCCGCCGGCGCTCAAGCGCGACCGTTTTTGCACGGTCGTGTCCGTCACCGATACGGGCGATGGCGATCTGGTCTCGTTTGAGGGCATAGACGACTTGACGGCCGCCGAGGGCATCACCGGATGCTATGTGCTGGCTAATCGTGACGACTTCGAGCTCGATTCGCTCGACGCCGCCTATACCGACCTCATGGGTCGCGAGGTGGTCGACGAGCGCTTTGGTTCGCTCGGCACGATTGTCGAGATCATGTCGACGCCCGCCAACGATGTTTGGGTTGTCGAGGGCGATCGGTACGGCGAGGTGCTGATTCCCGTGATCGAGCAGGTTGTGCTCGATCTTCCCGACACAGGAACAATTTCCGTCCACGTTATGGACGGCTTGATCGATATGGACAGGTAGGGAGGACGGCATGCTGATTGAGACCCTTTCGGTCTTTCCCGAGATGTTTGAGCCCGTCATGTCCACGTCGATCTTGGGCCGCGCCCGCAAGGCCGGCCTTTTTGATTTTAAGGCGTATAACCTGCGCGACTGGACGCACGACCGCCATCGCACCGTCGATGACGAGCCGTATGGCGGCGGGCAGGGCATGCTCATGAAGGTCGAGCCCATTGCCGAGGCAATTGAGGCCATCAGCTCCGAGGGTCCCAAGCCCACCGTGGTGTTCTTCACCCCCTGCGGCGAGCCCTTTACGCAGCATGTGGCCGAGCGCCTGCTCAAAAGCGAGCGCCTGCTGTTTGCGTGCAGCCGTTACGAGGGCGTCGATGAGCGTGCATATGCGTATGCCGATGAGCGTCTGTCGATCGGCGACTACGTGCTCACGGGCGGCGAGCTGCCCGCTATGGTCGTAGCCGATGCCGTCGTACGGCTCATTCCCGGAGCCTTGGGCGACGAGATGAGCAACGTGGACGAGTCCTTCTCGACCGCCGAGGACGGTGGCCTGCTCGAGTACGCGCAGTACACCCGCCCCGCCGAGTTTAATGGCGAGGGCGTGCCTCCAGTGCTCGTAAGCGGCGACCACGCCAAGGTCGATGCCTGGCGTCGCAAAAACGCCATCGAGCGTACCTGTCGTTGGCGTCCCGATCTTATCGAGACGGCGCGGCTCACGCCCGAGGAGCGCGCGTACGCGCAGGAGATCCTGGACGCTTCGTATTCGCAGAGCGAGGAGTGAGAATGGTTCCATCGCAGCATTCTGCCCTGAGGGGCGCCTTTGAGTGGATCGTAATCGTTGCGATTGCACTCATCGCCACCTTCGTGATTCGCGCGTTTGTGGTCGAGCCCTTTGTGGTGCCCACCGGCTCCATGGAGTCCACGATCGAGATCGGCGATCAGATCCTGGCGCAGAAGGTGAGCCTTGAGCTCGGCCAGCCTGTCAAACAGGGCGATATCGTGGTGTTCCACAACCCCGATGCCACGTCCGAGCATGACGTGCTGGTAAAGCGCGTCATCGCCACGGCCGGCCAGACGGTCGACCTGCAGGACGGCAAGGTCGTCGTCGACGGCCAGGCGCTCGACGAGGACTATACGACTGGCATGAGCTGGCCGCTTTCGGTCCAAGCCCCCGGCGCTCAGGTGAGCTATCCCTACACCGTCCCTGACGACTGTGTGTGGGTGATGGGCGACAACCGCGAGAACTCTGCTGACTCCCGCTACTTTGGCCCCGTCGACCGCTCCGACTTGATCGCCGTGGCGCTTGTGCGCTACTGGCCGCTCAACCGTATCGGCGCTATCGACTAAAAAACGCTATAGTACAGTACCTAACCGTGTAATCGTTTCGACGAGGGGATATTAGAGGCATGAACGCTTCATCGCTTTCCTTCCAAGACATCATCCTGCGCCTCCAGCAGTACTGGGGCGAGCAGGGCTGCGTCATTATGCAGCCCTATGACTCCGAGGTCGGTGCCGGTACCTTCCATACCGCGACCACGCTGCGCTCGCTCGGTCCCGCCGAGTGGCGCACCTGCTATGCGCAGCCCTGCCGCCGTCCCGCCGACGGCCGCTATGGCGAGAACCCCAACCGCATGCAGCACTACTATCAGTTCCAGGTGCTCATCAAGCCCTCGCCGGTCAACGCCCAGGAGCTTTACCTGGGTTCGCTGGCCGCCATTGGCCTGGACCCCAACGACCATGACGTCCGCTTTGTCGAGGACGACTGGGAGAGCCCGACGCTCGGCGCCTGGGGTCTTGGCTGGGAGGTCTGGCTCAACGGCATGGAGGTCACGCAGTTTACGTACTTTCAGCAGGTGGGCGGCATCGAAGTCGACCCCGTGCCCGTCGAGATCACCTATGGCCTGGAGCGTATCGCCATGTACGCCCAGGGCGTCAACTCGGTCTATGACCTGGTGTGGAGCTACCTGCCCGACGGCACGCCCATGACCTACGGCGACGTGTTCCTGGAGAACGAGCGCGAGTTCAGCGCTTACAACTTTGAGGTCGCCAACGTCGAGATGATGCGTCAGAAGTTTGACGACTACGAGGCCGAGTGCCACTCCTGCCTGGAGCGCAAGCTGCCGCTGCCGGCATATGACTGCGTCATGAAGTGCAGCCATGCCTTCAACCTGCTCGATGCCCGCGGTGCGCTGTCCGCAGTCGAGCGCGCCAACTACATCCTGCGCGTCCGCGCCGTCGCCAAGGCGTGCTGCGAGGCCTATATGGCCGAGGTCGCCGGAATCAACGAGAATGCCGATCAGGAAGGCGAGGTGGCGTAAGCCATGGCAGACGCTAAGGATTTCCTGTTTGAGATCGGTACGGAGGAAATGCCCTCTGCACCGCTGAACAATGCCGTCAAGCAGCTTGGCACCATGATCGCCAAGGGTCTCGACGAGGCCGGTCTGGCCCATGGCGAGGTCCGCGTGATCTCGAGCCCGCGTCGCCTGGCTGCGCTCGTTGCCGACGTCGCCACCGCGACCGATGAGGTTCACGAGGTTAAGCGTGGCCCCGCGGCCAGCATCGCCTTCGACGCTGACGGTAACGCCACCAAGGCCGCCCAGGGCTTCGCCCGCAAGTGCGGTGTGGCTGCCGAGGACCTGGTCCGTCGCGAGGACACCGACGGACGTGAGTACGTCTTTGCCGAGAAGAACATTCCTTCCGCCCCGGCCACGCCGATCCTGACCGCCCTGTGCGAGAAGACCATCGCCGGCCTGCAGTGGCCCAACTACCGCAGCCAGCGCTGGGGTCACGAGCACGCCACGTTCGTGCGTCCGGTCCGTTGGATCTGCTGCCTTTTGGGCGAGGACGTCGTGCCCGTGTCGTTTGCCGACGTGACGAGCGGTAACACCACGCGCGGCCATCGCGTGCTTGGTCCCGGTGAGCATGTGGTCGCCAACCCTGCCGTCTACGAGCAGGTACTCGAGGACGCCGGTGTGCTTTCTGCCGAGCGCCGTCGCGAGGCCATCCTTGCCGGTATCGCCGAGGTCGAGGCTGCGCGCCCCGGCTGCCACGTCGATACGCCCAAGAAGGTCTTCGAGGAGGTCATCAACCTCTGCGAGTGGCCGACGGTGCTCGTCGGTACCTTCGATGAGGAGTTCCTCAAGGTCCCTCACGAGATCATCTGCGAGTCTATGCTCACCAACCAGCGCTACTTCCCGATTTATGACGGCGAGGGCAAGCTGACGCGTGAGTTCGTGATCGTCTCCAACAGCAAGCCCGAGAACGCCGAGCGCGTGATCGACGGCAACGAGCGCGTTGTGCGCGCCCGCCTGGATGACGCTAAGTTCTTCTACGAGGAGGATCTGAAGATCTCCCTCGACGAGTTCCGTGAGCGCCTGGCCAAGGTTGCCTTCCAGGAGAAGCTCGGCAGCGTGCTCGCCAAGTCCGAGCGTATTGAGCAGCTCGCGCTCGCTATTGCCCGCGAGGCTCACCTGGGTGCCCACCTGGCCGCCGATGCCGGCCGCGCCGCTCACCTGTGCAAGGCCGACCTGGTGTCCAACGCCGTCGTCGAGTTCACGAGCCAGCAGGGCGTGATGGGCGGTTACTACGCCATCGCGATGGGGGAGAACGACGAGGTCGCCCACGCCATTCGCGATCACTATCGTCCCCGCTTCGCCGGCGACGAGCTGCCCGAGGGTACCGCTGGCTGCATCGTGGCCTGCGCCGACAAGCTCGATACCATTGCCGGTATTTTTGCCATCGGCGAGCCCCCGACCGGCTCTTCCGACCCGTACGCGCTGCGTCGTGCCGCCATCGGCATCATCAACATCCTGCGCGACCGTCTGCCGATCGACCCCACGTCGCTCATCGACTTTGCGCTCGAGCTCTATAGCGAGCAGGGCATTGAGTTTGACGCCGCCGAGGTCGCCCAGCAGGTCCGTGACTTCTTCCACGGCCGTCTGGTGAGCATGGCTCGCGATGAGAAGATCCCGACCGACACCGTTGCCGCCGTTTCCGCGGTGCACATTATTGCCCCGTCGGTCTTCTTCGCCCGCTGCGCCGCCCTCGACGAGGCCCGCAAGAACGACGCCGAGACCTTCGACAACCTGGCGACTGCCTACGCCCGCGCCGCGCATATCTCCAAGCCCGAGCTGGGCGTGGAGTACGACCGCGCCCTGATGGGCGAGGTCGAGCATGCGCTTGCCGACGCCTCCGAGGCCGCTCAGACCGCCGTCGACGCCGCCCTTGCTGCCGAGGATTACCCTGCCGCGTTTGCCGCTCTGGCCGCCCTGCGCGCGCCCATCGACCGTTTCTTCGACGTGGTTATGGTCATGGACAAGGACGAGCAGCTCCGCGATAATCGCCTTAAGCTGCTTAACCGCTTCGAGGCCGTTTTCTCCGGCATCGCCAACATCGGTGAGCTTGCCCGCAAAAAGTAAGCTAGCCTGCGCATAAGCGCAAAAGGAGCCCCGCATGGATTGCCCGGTCGCCGCTCGTCCCACCGTTATCGTTATCTCCGACTCGCTCGGTGATACCGCTTGTGAGGTGGTGCTTGCGGCGTCCGGGCAATTTGATGAAGGGGCTTTTCGTGTTTTACGTCTGCCTAAGGTGACCTCGGTGGAGCAGGTCAAGTCGTTTGTGGGCCCGCGAGTCGATGCCGACCATCGCGATATCGCCGTGTTCCATACCATCGTCGATCCGGCGCTTCGTGCTCGCGTGCTCGACTACTTGGGTATGCTGCACATTCGCTCGGTCGACCTGATCGGCCCGACGCTTGCGGTGCTGTCTTCGCTTATTGGCGTGCCGCCAAAAGGAGTGGCGGGTGTGATTCACAAGACCGACGATCGCTATTTCCACCGCATCGAGGCCATGGAATACTTCGTTGAGCACGATGACGGGCGTGGCTGCGATGATTTGTCGGATGCCGATATCGTGCTGCTGGGTGTATCCCGCACGTCCAAGACGCCGCTGTCGATGTATTTGGCCTATCAGGGCTACAAGGTCGCCAACGTTCCGTTGGCGCACGGTATGGAGCCGCCCAAGTCGATTTACGAGGTCGATCCGTTGCGGTTGTTCGGTCTGATTTCGACCGTCGATGTGATTTCTGAGATTCGCGATAGCCGCCTGGGCGACGACTATGCCCGCGCCGTCGCCGGCTCTTATGCCGAGCCCGAGAGCGTGCGCGGCGAGCTCGAGGAGGCTCGTGCCCTTATGAAACGTCTGGGTTGCTTTGTGGTGCGCACCGACGGCAAGGCGATTGAGGAGAGTGCCTCCGAGATCATCGCTCACCTCGAAGAGATTCAAGAGGCAAGAGCCCGCCGTGCCGCCCGCCGCGCCCAACAAAAGTAGCTAATTTGGGACGGGGCTTTTTTTAGCTACCCCGGCTGAGGTCGCGAGCTCTTTGGCCGATTGCCTGCGGGGGCAGCTAAAAAAGCCCCGTCCCAAATTAGCTACTTATGATAAAGCGATTTAGCAGTATTTCTTGCATCTGACCTGCAATTTCCTTTGGTGGTACCTTCATAAGGTAACCACCTTTACCTACCGTTTACCGCTAGTTTTAGCTCGTTTACCAAACCGCGCATCCTCTGCTCAAGCCTGCTCAAATCCCGCCGTATAGTTCCCTCACGGCCCGCATCCGGCGGGTTGATTCGTTACCACGGTCGTGCGCGAGAGCGCATGGAAGGGGAAGTATCGTGAGCGATTGCAAGAGGGTTTACCGTTTTGGAACCGATGCCCAGGGCACTTGTGTCACTGAGGGCGACAAGTCGATGAACTTCGTGCTTGGCGGCAAAGGCGCTAACCTTGCCGAGATGAGCCGCATTGGCCTGCCGGTTCCCGGTGGCTTTACCATTACCTGCCAGACCTGTGTCGAGTACTCCGGTGCCGGCAACGTCTGGCCCGAAGGCGCACTCGATGAGATCGTTGCCGCCGAGGCAGACCTCGAGGCTCGCTGCGGTAAGAAGCTCGGCGACGCCTCTGACCCGCTGCTCGTGTCGGTTCGCTCGGGTGCTCCGTTCTCCATGCCCGGCATGATGGACACGGTTCTCAACCTGGGCCTCAACGACGATTCCGTCCAGGGCCTTATCGCCCAGACTCAGAACCCGCGCTTTGCCTGGGACAGCTATCGTCGCTTTATCCAGATGTTTTCCAACGTCGTCATGGGTGTCGATGCCGACTTGTTCGAGAATGCCCTGACCCAGGCCCGCCTGGTCGCCGGCGTTCGCGTCGACTCCGAGCTTTCGGCCGAGGACCTGCAGGAGCTCGTCGAGACTTTCAAGGGCATCTTCTCTGAGAACGTCGAGTCCGCCCTGTACCCCGAGCTCGAGGTCGCGGACGGCAAGCCCGTCTTTCCGCACGATTCGGAGCTCCAGCTGCGCCTTGCAATCCAGGCCGTCTTTGGTAGCTGGATGAACGAGCGCGCCTGCATCTACCGCAAGCAGCACGGCATTTCCGACGACCTTGGCACCGCCGTCAACGTCCAGGCTATGGCCTTTGGCAATAAGGGCGAGACCTCAGCGACCGGCGTCGCCTTTACGCGCAACCCGGCCGACGGCACCAAGGAGTTCTACGGTGACTTTCTGGTCAACGCCCAGGGCGAGGACGTCGTTGCCGGCATCCGCAACACCGAGCCCATAGCCGACCTCAAGACCACCCCGGGCCTCGAGTCCGCAGGCGAGGAGCTTGAGCGTGTCTTCCTGACGCTTGAGGATCACTACCGCGACATGTGCGACATCGAGTTCACCATCGAGCAGGGTAAGCTCTGGATGCTCCAGACCCGCGTGGGCAAGCGTACCGCAACCGCCGCCCTGCGCATCGCTATCGAGATGGTCGAGGAAGGCCTCATCACCCGTGAGGAGGCCGTGAGCCGCATCGATCCCGCGCAGCTCGACCAGCTCCTGCACCCGCAGTTCGACTCCTCCAAGAAGTACGAGGCGCTCGCATGTGGCCTTAACGCCAGCCCCGGTGCCGCCGTGGGCGAGGTCGTGTTCTCGAGCGATGACGCCGTCGCGCGTTCTGCCGAGGGCCATAAGGTCATTCTGGTCCGCTGGGAGACCAACCCCGACGACCTGAAGGGTATGGTCGCCGCCGAGGGTATCTTGACGAGCCATGGTGGCAAGACGAGTCACGCCGCCGTTATCGCCCGTGGCATGGGTACCCCCTGCGTCTGCGGTGTCGAGTGTTTCCATATCGACGCGGCTGAGAAGGTCGTGCGCATCGAGGGCAGCGACCGTGTGCTGCATGAGGGCGACATCATCTCCATCGACGGCACCCAGGGCATCGTCGTCGACGGCGCCGTCGATCTGGTTTCGGCCGAGCTCACCGGCGACCTGGACACCATCCTGTCCTGGGCTGATGAGATCCGCCTGGACGAGACCGACGGTCACGCCAACCACGTGCGCGTCAACGCCGACAACCCCGAGGATGCCGAGCTCGCGCTCGAGTTTGGCGCCGAGGCCATCGGTCTGTGCCGTACCGAGCACATGTTCCTGGGCGATCGCAAGAACATTATCCAGAGCTTCATCCTGTCCGACGACGAGGCTGTGAAGCAGCAGGCCCTGGCCGATCTGCTCAAGGTTCAGACTGAGGACTTCTTGGCGATGTTCAAGACCATGTCCGGTCGCGATGTGGTTGTTCGCCTGCTCGATCCGCCGCTTCATGAGTTCCTGGATAATCCTCGCGAGCTTGAGGTCGCCATCACCAAGAAGGAGGCCGCCGGCGCCAGCGAGGAAGAGCTCGCCGCCCTGCGTGCCCGCCTGCGCCGTATCGACGGCATGGTCGAGTCCAACCCGATGCTCGGCCTGCGCGGTGTGCGCCTGTCAGTCGTCTTCGGTGACCTGCCGCTCATGCAGGTCCGTGCCGTGGCAACGGCTGCCGCTCGCCTTATCAAGGAAGGCGTCGACCCGCGCCCCGAGATCATGGTTCCGCTCGTTTCCATCACGGCCGAGCATGTCCAGACTCGCGAGGTCATCGAGCGCGTGATCGCCGAGGTTTCCGCCGAGGAGGGCGTCGAGCTCGACATTCCCGTGGGCACGATGCTCGAGCTGCCGCGCGCCTGCATGGTCGCTGACGAGATCGCCCATCACGCCGACTTCTTCTGCTTTGGCACCAACGACCTCACGCAGACGACTTTCGGTTTCTCGCGTGACGACGCCGAGGCCAAGTTCATCCCCCTGTACATGCACAAGAAGATCTTGAAGGACAACCCCTTCGAGACCATCGACACGGCGGTACTGGAGCTCGTGCGCATGGCCGTCGAGAAGGGTCGTGCCACCAACCCCGGCATGCACTTTGGCGTGTGCGGTGAGCACGGTGGCGACCCCAAGTCCATCAAGGCCCTGTTTAACGCGGCCGACGTGGACTATGTGTCCTGCTCGCCCTATCGCGTGCCCCTGGCGCGTCTGGCGGCCGCTCAGGCCAAGCTCGAGGCCAAGCGTTCCGCTTAACTGAGTCGCATTCCATTTGCGCCTTTTACGCCCCCCTTCGCGCCGTCGCGCCCCTGTGGACGCGGCGGCGTTTTACGTTGGTTCAATACATTGGCAACTGACGGGAGGACTGCGATGAAAAACCTCACCAGGTATTTGCAACGAGCGCGTCGGGGAGCACAGATGACCCTGTGCTGGGTGGTCGTTGCGGTCACGGCGCTTTGCGGGATCCCGACAGCCGGTTTTGCCCTTCAGGATGATTCGCGCGACGAGCTCTATGGCGACGTGGTCAACCCGCTGACCATTACGGTCAACGATCGCGACTGCACGTTTGTAGATATCGATGACGGCAAGCTCGAGGGCCGTACCTCGATGTACGACAATGTCTCGTTCTATACGGCCGCCGTCAAAAAGGTGCTGCCCAACTGGGCATCGCTTGCCTATAACATCCTTGGTTATGGCGGAGGCGATGACTCCGGGGACTTTTTGTATTGGGACCACGCCGGCAAGGGCTTTGAGAAGGACTTTGGTAAGGGTCACTACATCTATCTCTATGATGCGCTTTCGGGCGGCAACGGTGAGCATTCCGATGGTGCCGACAAATCGAAGCAGAGTGGTTTGACATCTGCAAAAAGCCTCAATGCGGTCTACGAGCGCTTGACCGACGATATCGCCGGCTGTATCGGTCACAAGCTGAAGGGCTCCGATTTTCGTAAATACGTGCCACTCGACGGCCTGTCGCAAGACAAGAGCGAGCAAGACGTGATCTATGCCACCATCGCGTGCGTGGACAAGCTCGGCGGCACCTATCAGTACGATTTCAATGGCTTTGGCATCGCGTTCTATAACTTTAGAGTTCAGCAGCTCAACAGCGTGAACAAGCTTAACTGTGCGCCCGAGGACGCGCCGGGCTATTCCTTTGTCGATTCTAAGACTGAGCAGGAGCTCGTTACCTCGGCACTTAACGTCGGCTATGAGGACGCCTCGCAGAGCATCACGCTCGCCCGCGGTACCGAGGAGACGGTCGGCACGAGCACTTCTGAATCCGCATCGTATTCCAAAGGCGGCTCGTGGGGCGCATCGGTGAGCCTCAAGGAGTCGCTGGGCGTGCCCGCAACAGCGAGCGAGGAGATCGAGACTTCGTTTTCGGCCGAAACCACGATGTCCCAGTTGTGGGAGGCGAGCAAGACCGAGGAACAGTCGATCACCACGACGGACAATCAGTCGGTTACCGTCAACATGACGATCCCGGCGCACACGCAGGTCAATAGCAAGCAGACGAGTTCTACCACGACGCTGTCCGAGGACTATGACCAGCCGGTGGGCGTGACGTTCGACGTGATCATCTTTAACATGAACGGCGAGTGCTACGACGACAACGCCGCCGTGCAGGAGTTCCATACCGCCGGTTATGACCAGCGCTCGTTCTATACCACCTTTGGCGATCAGTCGACCGACGCCGTGCAGAACCTGTTCCTGCGCTCAATCGCCCATCGTGGCGACGACGGCTACGATACCACCGCCGGAAACGTTACGAGCTGGTCGCATCGCACCAACAACCACATGGTGCGAGCCATCGATTGGAATTCGGTCCTGGCCGATCGCGAGGTGCCTTCGCGCAACGGTGGCGCTCCGCGCACGTGCAACGTGCTCAATGACATGGCCGCCACCTACCCCATGTCCATTACGGGTTCCAATCTGTCGTTTGAGTCGGTGACGGTCGATACGCAGCTGGGCACGCCGCAGCCTATTAAGCCCATCTCCAAGATTCTCGTGTCGCTGCAGACCGATAAGACCCGAAGGCTTACGGTGGGAGAGGAAGACCCCATCTCTTCCTATCGCGTGCGCGCAAGGGACGAGGACGATGTTGACTACTACGGCTTTGTGAAGTCGTCGGGCGACTGGCGCGTGGTGGACAAGAAGGGCAAGGAATGCAAGTCCGACGTCATCGAGATCCAGACCGACCCTGTCACCCACGAGCAAGTCGTGGTGGGCAAAAAGGCCGGCACCGCCTACGTAAAGTACTTTATCCCCGAGGACACCTATGTGGACGTGAACGGGCATGTCTCGACCAATGACGAGATCGACGCCGCGGCCTACAAATATAAGGTAAGTGACGTTGCACCCGAGCCGTTTAACGGCAGCATCAAACTCGAGGGCTCGGCACAGACCGTCGTCGGCGTCGAGGAAAATCTCAACGGCATCGAAGGCCTGACAGCTACGGTCTATGACACGACGGGCAAGGAAGTCGATAGAGTCTGCAGCTGGGAGGCCCAGGAGCTCGAGAGCAAGGGCATTTCGGTTGCGACAGACGGCACAATGACCATCTCGCAACCGGGCACCTTCCATGTTCGCGCCTTTATTGACGGCGTGTATTCCGATTGGGCCGAGGTCATCGCCGCACCCGCACCGGTCGACCCGATGACGACCGTGGTCGAGACACCGGTGAGCGTTACGTCCGCCTCCACGGGGGATCCTTCGGCAACGACGGATAGCGCGGCTCCTGCCCAGGGAGAGCAGGCCGGTTCCGATGCGAACGCAGCCGAGTCTGCTCCGGTGAGCGACGATGCCACTGCATTGACTGACGACACCGCGCCCACTGCCGCGAAGGATGCCTCGCCGATTCCTACGGGCCTCGTTACCGTTTTGACCGATATCTGCCGCTACGGCATCGATCACGGCCTCATCAGCACATCGAACAAGGAAGAGATGACCAAGCAGGACTTCGACATCTTAGGCATCCTGTACCTGATGGCAGACAGCCAGGACCTGGTGCCCCAAGACGCCGAGGACGCGATGAACGAATGGGCCCATGACAACTATAATGACGAAGAGCTTGCCACCTGGAAGCAGCATGCGCTTTCGGTGCTGCTCGAATACGGCTATATCGCGCCCGGAACGACCGTGACGACGCCGACGACTGATGCTGCGGACGGCGCATAAGTGCAGAAAGAGTGCGTGTTTTTGTCTTTTTGCGCACGGGCAAAATAGTTCTTGCAGCCAAGGTCGTGGCGTGTATACTCGAATACGTTTGTTCAACTACGTGCCGGCCAAGGTGGTACGGCACCTCTAGAAGAGTAAGGAATTGCACATGGATTACATCCGCGCAATCGAGCGTCAGCAGATCCGCGAGGACATCCCGCAGGTCCGCGTTGCCGACAACGTCAAGGTTCACTACCGCATTAAGGAAGGCGACCGCGAGCGCATCCAGGTTTTCCAGGGTGACGTCATCCGCATGGCCGGCGCCGGTGCCCGTGAGACCTTCACCGTCCGCAAGATTTCCTTCGGTGTCGGTGTTGAGCGTACCTTCCCGCTTCACAGCCCCAAGATCGCCAAGCTCGAGGTCGTCCGTCATGGTCGCGTCCGTCGCGCCAAGCTGTACTACCTCCGCGACAAGGTGGGCAAGGCTGCTCGCATCCCCGAGAAGCGCTAAGAAGATCGCAGCGTCTGTCCACTCGTTTGGACAAAAGGGTCACCTTCGGGTGGCCCTTCTTTTTATCTGATTTGCATACAAGGAGGCCCCGATATGGCCAACATGACGAGCTCGGTTTCGGCATCGCAGGTTGCCGGCGAGCTGGCGAGCGCCACGTTTGAGGAGATCCCCGCCCTCGTGGAGCATTATCGTGAGGATCCACGCCAGCAAGTGATCAAGGCTTGCGAGCGTGCTCTTAAGCGCCATGCCAAGGAACTTGCCGAGCGCGAGCGCGTCAACGGCATGTACGAGCTGATGCACGAGCTCGGTGGGGATAGCGTGGTCGTTGGTGTCGACGAGGTGGGTCGCGGCTCGGTGGCCGGTCCTTTGACGGTGTGCGCCGTGTGCCTCCCCATGGAGCCGCGCGTCTGGGGCATCAACGATTCCAA
>CAJMSG010000023.1:0-16333 GCA_905216105.1 uncultured bacterium
CAGACCTTCCTGAGCTTGCCGATCTCGGAAGGCACGTGCAGACCTTTCGTCATGGCCTCCTACCTTTCTTTCGGGCCTTACTGGCCGAATGTATCAGCGCCCCTCCGTATGGGACGCTGCTTGCTGACAGCTCTAGTTATATCCAAAAACCACCCGCAATTCCACCTCGCCCCCGAACGGTCAGCAAAGTGCGATGAACGGTATATCGCATATGATTCCCCCATGATGCACTTCAGTTTTCTAAAGCAGGTTTTCAAAGGTAAACGTTCTTTTTTCTAAGGAATTAAGCCAGATTGCACAAATATTTTCATGTTTAGGAATTGCATAGCTAAAACGGTTTTCTGCATATATATGTCGTTTGTCCGCGATTCGATTTGGATTCGATTATATTCAGCTTGCAATCATTCTTATTCATACATTCTCACCAGTTGAGTATGGATATAGATTGTTTTCAAAACGAGTCAGGCAGTTAGTTGCATGCTTGACAGCGTAAGAAGTAGGTAAAGATACCGTTCGCACAATACGTCCGTGCCGCAAGTCGACTAAATTGAGACAATAGTGAATAGTGTTAGGCTACCGTCCCCTGCGGGGACTGAACGGACAGATGCATATGCCGAGCAAAATCGAAAAGAAGCAAAAGGCCGCTAAGCTGCGCAAGCCGCCGCGCGACTTCTCGTACACGCAAAATCGAGAGCTCAGCTGGCTGCGCTTTGACAACCGCGTGCTCGACGAGGCTTTTGATGAGTCCGTGCCGCTGTTCGAGCGCCTTAAGTTCGTCTCGATCTTCGAGTCAAACCTCGATGAGTTCCTTATGGTGCGCGTGGGTGGCCTGTCCGACCTTGCCGAGCTCAAAAAGCAGCCTGTCGACAACAAGAGCAATATGACCGCCTCCGAACAGGTCGATGCTGTCATGGCCGAAATGCCCGAGCTCCTTACCCGTTGGGAGTCCATCTTTAAGAACATCGAGGGCCAGCTCGACACCCTGGGCGTTCACCGTGCCCGCATCGATTCGCTTACGCCCGAGGAGCGCACCTTTGTCACCCGCTACTTCCAGGCCTACGTGTCGCCGGTCATCTCACCGCTGGTGATCGACCCGCGCCACCCCTTCCCCAACCTGCGCAACGGCGCACTTTACCTGGCGTGCGGCCTGGACGGCGTCACCGACGAGGAAAGTCTGCTGGGCCTGATCGAGATTCCCGCCTCGATGAACCGCGTGGTCGAGATCCCCTCGCCCACCGGCACCTACTCCTACATTCTGCTCGAGGACGTCATCCTCGCCTGCCTGGACAGCTGCTTTGGCTCCTATAAGCCGCTGGATCGCGCGCTGATCCGCGTCACCCGCAATGCCGATATCGACCCGGACGGCGAGGGCGTCGAGGAGGAAGAGGATTACCGCCAGCACATGAAGCGCATTCTCAAGAAGCGCCTGCGCCTGCAGCCGGTAGTGCTCGCCGTCTCGGGCTCACTCGAAAAAGCAACGCTCAAGACTATCCGCAAGGCGCTCGAGCTCTCGCGTCGCTCGGTCTTTACCTGCGATATCCCGCTCAACCTGGGCTATGTCTTTGGCATTGAGGGCAAGATTCCCGAGCACCTGCGCAACGAGCTGCTCTTTACGCCGTTTAAGCCGCAGCCCAACCCCACCATCGATATGACCCGCTCCATCCGCGAGCAGGTACTTCGGCACGACAAGCTGCTTTTTTATCCCTACGAGGCCATGAACCCCTTCCTGGATCTGGTGCACGAGGCCGCCTACGACCCCGAGTGCATCTCACTGCGCATCACGCTCTACCGCGTGGCCAAGCAGAGCCGCCTGTGCGAGTCGCTGATCGATGCCGCCGAGAACGGCAAAGAGGTCACGGTGCTCATGGAGCTCCGCGCCCGCTTCGACGAGCAGAACAACATCGAGTGGGCCGAGCGTCTGGAAGAGGCAGGCTGCACCGTCATCTACGGCTCCGAGGGCTTTAAGTGCCACTCCAAGATCTGCCAGCTCACCTATCGCGAGGGCATGGCGCTTACACGCCTGACGCTGTTGGGCACCGGCAACTTTAACGAGAAGACGGCCAAGCTCTACAGCGACTTTATGCTCATGACCGCCCATCCCGGCATCGGCGAGGACGCCAACTTGTTCTTCCGCAACCTATCGCTGGGCAACCTGCGCGGCGATTACCGCTTCCTGGGCGTGGCGCCGGTCGGCCTCAAGCCGCTCATCATGCGCGGCCTGGATCGCGAGATTCAGCGCGCCCTCGCTGGCGAGCCCGCCCGCGTGTTCTTTAAGCTCAACTCGCTCACCGACCGCGAGGTCATCGACAAGATCGCCGAGGCATCGTGTGCCGGTGTGCGCGTGGACATGATCATCCGCGGCATCTCGTGCCTCAAGCCGGGCGTTCCGGGCAAGACCGAAAACGTGCATGTCCGTTCTATCGTCGGACGCTTTTTGGAGCATGCGCGCGTTTACGCCTTTGGCGTGGACTCGGACATGATCTATCTGAGCTCGGCCGACATGATGACGCGCAACACCGAGCACCGCGTTGAGATCGCCTTCCCCGTGCTCGACCCCACCTGCCGCGCCCTGGTGCACGAGTATATGGGCATGCAGCTGCGCGACAACGTGAAGGCCCGCAGCCTCACGAGCGACGGCACCTGGGTCCCCGTGGAGCGCCACGAAGGCGAGAGGCCCTTTAACTCGCAGGAAGCCCTGTTGGAGCGTGCCTATCGCAACGCCGAGGCCGCCGCCGAGGCAAAGCCCGCCCCCGCCCCTGCTCCTAAGCCGCAGCCGGCCGCACCCGAGGTTCAAAAGGTCCAGGCGACCGTCATTGAGCCCGAGCCTGCACCTGCACCTCAGCCCGAGCCGCAGGTCACCAAGCCCGCACCCGAGACGAGCCCCCGTCGCGATAAGCCCGCCGGCAAGACCAAGGCTATCGAGCGCCATCGCCCCGGTCGCGTGCGCATGGGCTTGGGCCTGATTGGCCTGGGTCTTAAGACGCTCATTACCGGCAAGACGAAATAGTCGTTTGTAGAAGCGCCCCGCATTTGAGGAATGCCTCGGATGCGGGGCGCTTTTCCCTGATACCATGGTGCGGACAACAACGAGAATGACAGGCAGGGATATGAAGCTCACTATAGAATCGATGACATATGGCGCCGACGGGCTGGCGCACGCCGACAACGGCAAGGCCGTCTTTGTGCAGGGCGCCGTGGCAGGCGACACCGTCGAGGCCGAGGTCGTACAGGACGGCAAATCGTTCATGCGCGCCCACGCCACCGAGATTCTGGAGCCAAGCCCCGATCGCATTCAGCCTCCCTGCCCCTTCGTGGGCATCTGCGGCGGCTGCTCGTGGGGCAATCTCTCACGCACGGCACAGCTCGCCGCCAAGGAGCAAAACTTGCGCTCCACGCTCGAGCGCATCGGCAAGTTCGCTCCTGAGCAGGTCGATGAGTTGGTACAGCCCATCCGCCACACCAAGGACGACTGGGGCTACCGTAATAAAATCGAGCTGGAGCCCACCGTCGTCAACGGTCGTGTTCGTCTTGGCATGCACGGTGTCGACCCCAGCAAAATCGTGACCGTCGATGCGTGCCCGCTGTTCGATAAGCGTTTTCCCAAGGCGCTCAAATCGGTCGTCGGCGCGCTCAACTATCTGAGCGGCAGCCACGACCTGGGCCTCGAACGCGTGGGCATTCGCGCATCGCGCCGCACCAAGGCACTCGAGGTCGCACTCTGGACGCCCACAGGCTCTTTTCCTCGCTCGCAGGTCTCCCGCGTGCTGGCGGACGCCGCTCATCCCACGAGCATCGTGCGTGTGATGAGCAAGGGCGAAAAGAAAGCCCGCCGTGTCTCCAAAGTCGAGATGCTCGCCGGCGAGGGCTCGTGGACCGAGAATATCGCCGAAGGCCAGATGCGCTTATCTGCCCCGTCGTTTTTCCAGGTCAATACCAAGGGCGCCGAAATTTTGATTGAGCTCGTTATGGACGCCCTCGACCCGCAGGAAGACGAGCTGGCCGTGGACCTGTACTGCGGCGCCGGCACCTTTACCCTACCGCTCGCCCGCCGCTGCGATTTTGTCGCCGCCGTCGAGGCCTACGGCCCGGCCGTGCGCGACCTGCGCCGTAACCTCGAGATCAACAAGCTCGATAACGTCGACGTCATCGGCGGCGACGCGGTGCGCGAGTTCCCCGATCAGGACGCCGATGTCCTGGTAGTCGATCCGCCGCGCGCAGGCTTGGCGCCCGAGGCTATCGACCTCATCGCGAGCACGAGTGCCCGCGATGTCGCCTACGTAAGCTGCGACCCGGCAACTCTGGCCCGCGACCTCAAGCGCTTTGTCGAGGAGGGCACCTTCTCCCCCGTCAAGATCACGCCGGTCGACCTATTCCCGCAAACCTTCCACTGCGAAACCGTCGTCCACCTCAAGCGCAACTAACCGCATGACGAGAGCGGGCCCGCGTGCGTAACTGCACGCGGGCCCGCTTTATTCGGTCGATGTAACGCTGGCAAAAACCATCGCTGTGCTTACTGACAGCCAGAACAACAACGGCAGTAGGTAGCGCATCGACTCGGTCGTGTACGACGTCGGCGAGATCCAAAGAACAAGGTTTGCCGCAACGAGTGGCGCCATCAGATAGAGTTTCTGGGGCGCACGACGTTTTATCTCCAGCAGCAGAAACGCCATACCCCAGGTCGACCAAAGTGCCTTGGCGCCGACAAGCATGCCGACCGGCGTCGACTGAAACCATGCGACGAGCGACTCGACACTGCGGCCCAAGGTCGCATCGGACCAGCTCAATCCCAGGTCCCGCGAGCGGGGAAACACATGGCTCACGTTGTGCCCGTCGACAGGAGTCACATAGGGCGACAGGGCCTCGCTTCCCGCCACCGGCATGGCATACCAGCCAATCTGCACTCCCAGATACGCCTTAAGATAACAAAGTGGATGTTGCAGGAACCCCGCTGCCCACGCGCCAAAATAGGCTGCAAAATCGAGCTCGTCGGCCTTACCAAACGTGGGGTCTTTAACGGAGTCGGTTAAAAACCACGTGTAGTTGTTCTTACCATCCTCCCCGATGGCGCGCTCGATCTCTTGACGCTGCCATTCCGGAAGCTCGTCCCCGTGGTCACGCATCAGCAACGCGGATTGCTGAAACATGAGACCGTAGACCTCCTGCTTGCCACCCGGCTCGCACCCCAATGCGGGAAGCACGGCCCTGGGCATAAGGACCGTCATAAACAGAGAAGCGCCGACCGCCATTGCCGCAACGACAACTCGCCCGCGCCGACCCGCTACCTTGAAGAACACGACAACCAGGACAATCAGCACGAGAATCAAGCCGGTCTTACGCGTCAGCGAAACCAGAAGCAGAAGTGCAACGTATACAGCAAGGAAACCGGGGGCCCTCAGGAGTTGCCCCCTCGAACGCATGACCTCAATGGAAGCAACCGAGAACAGTAGGAAAAACGGCAGGAAGGTGGCGTCCTTCGCCATGGCCGAGGCATAAATGGGAAGGTGCCAATACAGGCACAGAAACGCTAGCAGCGCCAGGCAAACGCCACGTCCGCCGCCCATGCGGCGTACCAAAACAAGGCAGCACGCCAGGGCACACGCCGTCAAAAACGCCTGTACCAGGCAGAAGGCGTACACCCCAGCATCAACGCTTCCCAGCGCACGGCCCAGGTCGGTAAACCATCCGTACAGATAGGTATCGAGTACCGGATGATGGTCGGTGATGACGCCGTCCGACAAGGCATTGGGTAAGCCGTTGTACTGCAAAAGCTGCTGGCGAGTATCCCACCAGATCACGCCCGGGAACAGCAGGACCAACAGCGGGGACCAGCAGGCGTAGATGATTGCGCCCAGTTTTACGATGCCACCGAATGTGTACGCTTGCGGAATGGCCGAGAACGCCATGTCGCACAAGTTGTCAAACCATCCAGCATGGTCTTGCCGAGGGACGTCAACAGCGCCTTTGCGTCCCGCCAGGAACCGATCGACCAGATACTCGCCGAGCATAAGCGCTGCGCAGAAAAAGGCCATGTGCCCCAAGACATGGACCAAGTAGATAGGGTTACAAGAGAATCCCACGGTATCGCGAAACATATCCGCGATGGTCGCGAGCACCGCAAAGATGCCCGCGACCATCAACATGTCGCGATTCTGTTTTAATCGCTCCACCGGCATGCGCTTAGTGCTTTACCGGCGCGCCGCAATGCGGACAGAATTGAGAATCGGGCGTAAGCGGGCTTCCGCATGAACTACAGAACCGCGGTGCATCCGAGGGCGCAGGAGCCTGCTGTGGCTGGACCTGAGCCTGCTGCCCAACGTAATTCTGCGGCATTGTCTGCTGAGGTGCCGTATATGCGGTGTTATTCGCAGCCGTTGCATATGCCTTGGAGTGCTTACGCATGCGAATGATAAAGAAGCCGCCCACGCCCGCTGCGATGAGAATCGCAACAATGGCGACGATGAAAATGGGGTTGAACGAGGACGAGCTGTCTTCCTTTTGCGAATCAGACGAAAGGGATTGCTGGGAGATGCCGCTCTTGTAGACATCGATCCTAAAGCCATCATCCTTCCCCTCTTGAACAGCGTATATTAATGAACAGTCCTTCGAGAACCACGCAGATTCCGAGCGGTCGTCGCTGCTACCAGCATATTCCAGGGAACCCCTCAAATTGATCTGAGAGTGTGCCCCCGTCTTTGTGTCAATCAAATACAGCAAATTATTGTCATTGGCGTCCCTGTCGTTAGCCAGTACGAACCTGCCGTCTTTAGATAAAGCCCCATAATCATTTCCGTTAATGAGACGGAGATCACCGGGATACTTGGTCCTCCATTTTGTTTCGCCCGTCTTGTTATCTACGACAATCATTTCAAGGCTTTCAAGCTCAGAAGAGCTAGAACCAAGCCCATGACAGTCTTCGTTGTACAAACCAAGCACGAGCGAACCGTCCTGATTAAGCGTGTTGTATTCCAGATTGCTGTAGTAGGTGCAGGTTGCATCGCCTTCTTTGGAGACATAGCAACTCGCACCAACGGCGGCGCCGTCGTCGTTAACGACAACACTGTAACCCGACTTATCAAATTCAGAAGAGTAAACAGTCTTCTCGGAATTCAAGTCAAGCGTCACCACGTCATAGTATGAATGCGAATCGTAGTCATCTCCGCAGTAGTTTTGTATGACGTAGCCGTACTTGCCGTCTGTTGAAATCCAAGCTATATCACTCAAAAAATAGTCATCAGATGGCGAGTATTCATATCTAGCCGTTGTGTTGCCATTCTTGAAATCGACGACGCTAAACACGGCGTAGTCATTGCGTGTGTCAGATCCATGCACTCGAGAACTTATATACAGCGTCTTGTTGTCTTTAGATACCTGAAGCCTAAGCCCTTCTTCTATCCCATCAGTCCCATATGACGGGACGGCAGAGCCCAATGGATATTCCTCTGACTCTCCTTTGGACAGATCATATACAATTACGGAGCCGTTCGTTCTGTTGTAACAATAAAAAAGTTGCTCATCGGCAGAAAAGCAGTGCGCGTTTTTATAGTCATCGCCCAGGTAAGTAGTTTCCACCACGGTGCGAGACCAGTCTTGGGTATCTAATAAATAGAATTTTTCTACCGACTCAGACTTATCTCCGTACAGTACATACCTTCCAGAAGGCGAACGGTTTACATATACCGAGTTCTCAAGCTCATACGTATCTTTCAATTCGGGCGTCGGAACGGCAGTGGCGTAGGCACCGAGCGGTGCAACTACAAGACTAGTGGCCAGCGCCAGGCCGGCTGCCAGAAGCCCCCATTTCATATTTCTCGTTCTTGGCATGGTTGCCCCTTTCGATTGAGAGGTGAGTATGACCCGAGACTACGCTAAGCCCGAAAAAGCAAAATCTGTTGCGCAACAATTTCCAACGAGCAAAAAAGTCGATGGCGCATGATGAAAATGGGACGGAGATTAAATAATCATTGTGTACCGAATGATTATTTAATCCCCGTCCCAGAAAAATCACTAATGGTTGACCGGAGCACCGCAGTTTTGGCAGAAGGATGCATTTGCTTCCACCATTGAGCCACACTGAGCACAAAAATGAGCGGGCTCAACTGGCTGAGCATCATCGATCGCGGTCGACGCCTGCTGTACCTGCGAAACCTGCTGCGCCGGAGGCATTTGCTGGTACGGATTGGACTGCGGAGACTGAGGCTTATTCGACGATTCCTTGTTCAAGATAACAGCAAAGGCGACAGCCGCGACACCACCAAATACAACTAGCAAAACAAGAAGATTGAATACACTAAGGCCTATCATCGCACATCAGCTCCTCATGTAGCGAAAGATGACGGATGCCGAGATTTTATCGCCGCGCCGCAAGCCCCTCCTAGTGCGCAACACCCATCCACCCTGCATGATTTTCTGGGGCGGGGATCAAAATCATTGGGGAATGGTGCGTGGCAAGCGGGGGTCTTCGGGGTATAAGACGGCTAATTGTATGCCGCCCTATGAAAGGAACCCTTATGCCCAGCGTTGCCGTTCTTGCCGCCGATGGCTTTGAAACGATTGAATGCCTGACCATGGTCGATGTCATGCGTCGCGGCGGCGTGCGCGCCACGCTCGTCTCGATCATGCCCACGCGTGAGGTCGTAAGCTCGCTGCAGATTCCCGTAACCTGCGACGCACTCTTTGACGAGATTAACTTTGACGAGTATGACTGCGTCGTGCTGCCTGGCGGTCTGCCCGGCGCCACCAACCTGCGCGCCGACCAGCGCGTCTGCGACGTAGTCTGCGAGTTCGCAGCGACCAAGCATGTTGCCGCCATCTGCGCCGCTCCGTTTATCCTGGGCGAACTTGACCTGCTCGAGGGACGCCACGCCACGTGCTTCCCCGGCTTTGAGAAGAGCTTCCCCGAGGGCGCCTATACCGGCGACAAGGTCACGCACGACGGCAACATCATCACCGCCAGCGGCATGGCCCAGTCGCTCCCCTTTGCGCTTGAGCTGCTACGCACGCTCGCCGGCGACAAGGCTGTCGAGAAGGTTGCCGAGGGCATTCAGCTATGATTTTGGCTTCGCAATCACCGCGCCGCATCGAGCTGATGCGCGAAGCGGGCTACGACATCCGCGTCATTCCCGCTGACATCGACGAGACTCCTTTTGATGACGAGGCCCCGCTTACGCTTGTCGAGCGCTTAGCTCGCGCTAAGGCTGCCGCCGTTGCCGCCGAGTACGCCGATCCCAGTGAGCTGACCATCGCGGCCGACACCATCGTCACCTTCGATGGCAAGATTTTAGGTAAGCCGGCAAACGAGGACGAAGCCCGCACGATGCTCCACGAGCTCTCGGGGCGCACGCACCAGGTCGCAACCGGCGTCTGCATCGTTAGAGCCGGAGACGTCACAGCCCCGCACGCCGCCGAGAGCCTGTCGTTTGTCGATGTGACCGACGTGACGTTCTATGAGCTCACCGACGAGCAGATTGAGCGCTACGTCACCTCAGGCGAGCCCATGGACAAAGCCGGCGCCTACGGCATCCAGGGCGTCGGCGGGCGCATGCTCGTGCATGATATTTCGGGCGACTTCTACAACGTGGTGGGCCTGCCCATCGCTCGCGTCGCGCGTGCCATTCAAAAACTATCGTAATTGCATCTGGCGCTGGGTATCCCCCAGCGCCTACAATTTCGGCGTACCGTACGGATCCCGACCGGGCATAAGGCCCGGCGGAAAACCGATAGGAGTAAAACATGGATACACTGCTTGAGGCCATTGACGTTTGCGATGTCGATGGCTTTTGCTTTGGCAACTATACGGACGAGGAGGCCGGCACCGGTTGCACCGTAATCGTGGCACCCGAGGGCGCCACCGGCGGTGTTGACGTTCGCGGCGGTGCCCCGGCATCGCGCGAGACCGACCTGCTGCGTCCCGAGAACACCGTGGACAAGGTCCACGCCGTCTGCCTTTCGGGTGGATCGGCCTTTGGTCTGGAGGCCGCAAGCGGCGTCGCCCGCGAGCTCGAGAGCCGCGGCATCGGCCTTCCCGTCGGTCCCACGCAGGTGCCCATCGTGTGCTCCAGCTGCATCTTCGACCTCGCCTTTGGCGACCCCACCGTACGCCCCGACATTGAGGCTGGCATCTCCGCCGTGCGCGAGGCGCTCGACAACACCCCCACCACGCTCGAGCAGGGCAATGTAGGTGCCGGCACCGGTGCCACCGTGGGCAAGCTCATGGGCCCCGCCACCTGCATGAAGGCCGGCCTAGGCGCTGCCGCCGTGGCACTCGGCCCTGTTAAGGTGGGTGCCGTGGTCTCGGTCAACGCCTGCGGCAATGTCGTCGACCCCTTCACCGGCGAGTGGGTTGCCGGCATGCGCGCCGCAGCCGATAGCGACCAGATCGTCGACATGGAGCTCGCTGCCTTTGCCGCCGCCGGCTCTATGCAGATGCCGCTCGACCGCACCAACACCACCATCAGCTGCATCGTCACCAATGTTGAGCTCACCAAGGCTCAGGCCACCAAGGTCTCCCAGATGGCCGCAGACGCCTATGCGCACGCCATCCGCCCCACGCACACCACCAACGACGGCGACACCATCTACACCCTCGCCAGCGGCAAGCTGGGAGCCCAGGCAAGCGCCGCCGTTCCCCTAGACCTGCTGGGCATGCTCGCCGTAAGGGCTTTGCAAACCGCCATCGTAAACGGAGCCAAAACCGCCAAAACCTCCCACGGCATCCCCGGCGCCGCAAAGTAACCTAACCTGACCGGTTGCCCGGTGGGGCTTGGTTATGTTTGCTGCTCTACAGTCCCATGCAAGACGAAGGCCACATTAAGTGGCCTTCTTTGCATGCGGAACTCGCGACAAACGTAACGCCCGCCCGTCTCCGACCGACTACCAACCAGATTCTCTTCAGCCCAGGCCCCTGTGTACCGCGCGTCGAAGTTCTTCAAATTCAACTAGCCTGACATAATGCGAGATCTAGCAGAGGACCCCTGGTCCTTAACTTGATACGAGTTCCGCACGCAAAGGAGGCGCCAGTGGCGCCTCCGTCTTGCGCAGGACTGTTCGAAGTAGCAAGTTAAGGACCAGGGGTCCCCGTTACCCGAGCGTTTCTGTGCTAGTTGAATTTGAAGATCTTTGAGGCAAGATGGTATAGGCCGAGTGTGGTTTTGTCTCCGGCCCGTCCACGCAGATTGGTAAAGAATCCGACCACGCCGTAGCGAGCACGACGATACATGCGCTCGTCGTACTCCTTCAGGTCCTTCCAAAGCGTCTTCAGGCGCTCATCGGCACAATCTTCCTCGGAAAGCTTGGTGAGCACCGAGCAAATCGCCATCATCATGGTGAAGTAGCCCATCATGTACGAACGCAGACGCGAGGACTCAACGTCCTGGTACAGGTGGAACGATTCCATCATGATGCGCGTTACGCGGAACTGCTGGCCCAGGCGCTTGACCATCGTGGCCTCATTGACGCTCTGGCCCTCGCGACCGATAAAGTAGCGATAGAGGTCGATGTCGGCGTAGTACATGGTCTTGCAGCGCGGCAGCGGCACGTATGCGTAGATATTATCCACGTAGAACGTGTGTGCCGGCATAGGCAGATTCGACTCGCGCAGCACATCGGTGCGATAGCACAGGCTGTGCATGAGCAGGTTCTGATCGGGACGGAAGTGTCCGATCTGGTCCCAAGAGAAAATCTTTTTGCGCGGCAGGGCAAACTTGTAGCCAATAGCGGTATGCGTGCCCTCGTAAACCTTCTCGTACACGTAGTTCGAGATAAACAGGTCGACGCGCTGGTCGCGCTCCTCAAAGCCACGCAGAATCGACAGCATGGTCGAAAGCGCCGCACCGTCGAGCCAGTCGTCCGAGTCGACAACCTTGTAGTAGGTGCCCTGCGCCTCGCGCAGACCCGAAAGGACGGCAATACCGTGGCCGCCGTTCTCCTGGTGCACCGCGCGAATGATTCCAGGATAACGTGCCTCCCACTCGTCGGCCTTGGCGGCCGTCTCGTCCTTGGAGCCGTCGTCCACCACGATAATCTCGATATCGGTGGCGTAATTGCTCCCCTCCAAGATGGAGGTGATGCAATGGTCCATGTCCTTGGCGGCGTTATATGAGGGAATACCGAATGTTATGACTTTATGCATGGCAGGCGATAATCTCATCCGAAAGATCGAGGGCAGAATTGGTCACAGCGTCCATATCGTAGTAACGATACTCGGCCAGACGACCCACCGGGTGGAAGTTCGTCAGGTTCTGGACGCGCTCAAGATAGCGCTCGTAGAGCTCACGGTTCTCGGGCTCCAGGATAGCGTAGTACGGCGTCTCGCCCGAGCCGGGCGTATAGGCCTTGGAGTACTCCTTCATGATGGTGGTCTTGCCGGGCAGGACCTGACCGGTCATGTTCTTGAACTCGGTGATGCGCGTATAGTCCTCGCTCGTGGTGTAGTTGACGGTGCCCACGGGCTGGAACTGGTCCATATCGAGCGTCTCGAACTTCATATCGAGCGTGCGGTACGGCAGCGCGCCCAGGTCGAGGTTGAACAGCTCGTCGAGTGGACCGGTGTAGACGATCTCGCCACCATAGACCTTGCCGTCGATCTTGACGGTGGTCTCGTCGATCTCGAAGAGGTCGCGGGCGTCCACGTCGCAGAACACATCAATCAGATCGTGGTCGAGCATATGCTCGAACAGCGCGGTATAGCCGTCCTGCGGCATGCCCTGGAAGGGAGCCTGCGGGAAGTAGCGATCGTCATCGCCCACAAAGACGGGAACGCGGCCGGTAATCGAGGGGTCGATCTGATCGGGCGTCTGGCCCCACTGCTTCATGGTGTAATGCAAAAAGACGTTCTCGTAGACGTAATCGGCGACCTCGGCAAGATCCGGGTCGTTCTTCTTGCGCAGCTCCATGATGGGCACCTTGACGTCCTTGCCAAAGGTCTCCACGAGCTTCTGATACAGCTCCTCGCCGCGCTCATCGCCAAAGGCGAGCTTGAGGCTCGCATGGTTAAAGGGCACAGGCATAAGGGTGCCGTTGATGTTGGCGAGCACCTTGTGCTGGTAGTCAGTCCACTTGGTAAAGCGTGACAGGAAATTGTGGACGCGCTCGTTAAAGGTATGGTAGATGTGCGGACCATACTCGTGGACCAGGATTCCCGCCTCGTCAGTGCAGTCGAAGGCATTGCCCGCAATGTGGCTACGGCGCTCCAAAACGGCAACACGATAGCCGATGGTTTCGGCAAGACGGCGGGCGCAAACGGCACCGGCATAACCGGCGCCGACAACGATCATGTCGTACGCACCGGGATTAAAGCCTTCAGGCAGGCCTGAGGTAATCTGCATCGATACTCCTTGTCAAAAGCCACGGGCTCGTTAGCTGGGCTTTTCTCGAACATTCTTCGAGACATATTTATCAGAGCGATTATAGCGCTAATGCGTCCTATAATGAGCTTGCCACACAAGGAAAGCTCAAGCACCGCGGCGTACATTATTGAAAGGTAAACCCGCTAGCAGCGGGTTTATTCGTGTACAGCCGGGCGCCTGGAGCTTAGCGAAACGCTTGTAAGGAGTAACATGAGCGATTTCCTAAACCGTATGAAGTCTGCCGCCAAGGCCGACCTTAAGACCATCGTCCTGCCCGAGGGCGAGGACCCGCGCACCATCGTCGCCGCCACCAAGATCATCGAGGAGGGCCTGGCAAAGATCGTCATCCTGGGCAACCCCGACGAGATCGACGTTCCCGGCGCTACCGTCATCGACCCGCGCAATGCCGAGAAGCACGAGGAGTACGCGCAGAAGTTTGCCGAGCTCCGCGCCAAGAAGGGTGTCACCATCGAGCAGGCTCGCGCCCAGGTGATGGACGCCACCTACTTTGGCACCATGATGGTCAAGATGGGCGACGCCGACGGCCTGGTCTCCGGCGCCTGCCACTCCACCGCCGACACCCTGCGCCCCGCGCTTCAGATCCTCAAGACCGCCCCGGGCACCAAGCTGGTCTCGGCCTTCTTCGTGATGTGCACCGACACCCCTCAGTTCGGCACCGACGGCACGCTGATCTTCGCCGACTGTGGCCTCAACATCAACCCGTCCTCCGACGAGCTCTCCGAGATCGCCATCGCCTCGGCCCACTCCTGGTCCACCTTTATGGGAAATGTTGAGCCGCACGTGGCCATGCTCTCCTACTCCACCATGGGCTCCGCCGGTGGCGAGGTCGCCAAGAAGGTCCAGGAGGCCGTGAAGTTCTGCAAGGAGAAGGCTCCCGAGCTCGCCATCGACGGCGACCTGCAGCTCGATGCCGCCATCGTCCCCACCGTCGCTCAGCTCAAGGCTCCCGGCTCCTCCGTCGCCGGTAAGGCCAACGTGCTCGTGTTCCCCGACCTCGAGGCAGGCAACATCGGCTACAAGCTGGTCCAGCGCTTCGCTGGCGCTGACGCCTACGGCCCCATCCTGCAGGGCATCGCCAAGCCGGTCAACGACCTGTCGCGCGGCTGCTCTGCCGACGACATCGTGGGTGTCGTGGCCATCACCGCCGTCCAGGCTCAGATGGCTGAGTAGCGGACATATCCCCTCGGGGCCCTACAGGGTAAAGCTCTGAAAACGTCCTCGGACATGCATGAAACCCCCGCTGCGCACTTCGTGCGGCGGGGGTTTCATGCGTCCTGCGGAATATTTTCAGAGCTTTACCCTGTAGGGTCCCTGCCGCCACGTGGTGCTCAGGGGATCTGGGGTGGACGGCGGCTTGGCTACGAGCTGGGGCTGAGAATCTGAATGGATGGGTGCCGTTGCTGGGAGCGCAGGCGTTGCTGGTGATGATCGCTTTGGGACTGGAATTTCTGCCTGCTAGCAGAAAGGCCTCCGGAGCTGTTGCTCTGGAGGCCTTTCGTTTACTTGCAAATGCGCGCGTTAGTTGTTCTTGGTCAGACGCTCGACGTCGTGGGCGATCATGTATTCCTCGTCGGTGGGGATGACCATGACCGTAACGGAAGAACCGGCGGCACTGATGACCTGCGGGCCGTTGCCCACGGCCTCGCGGTTCTTGTTGTTGTCGATGCGCACGCCCAGCCATTCAAAGCAGTCGCAGAAGGCCTTGCGGATCGACCAGTCGTTCTCGCCGATGCCAGCGGTAAAGGTGATGGTATCCACGCCCGCCATAGAAGCAATCATGGAACCGGCCTGCTGCATGGCCTTGTAGGCGAACATATCGAAGGCGAGCAGGCAGCGCTCGTCGCCCTCGGAGGCGCGCGTACGGATGTCGCGGGCGTCGTTGGAGATGCCCGAGATGGCAAGCAGACCGGACTGCTTGTTCATCATGTCGTCGACTTCCTGGTAGCTGTAGCCGCCCTCGCGCTGAAGATAGCACACGGTGGCCGGGTCAATGGAACCACAACGGGTGCCCATCATCAGGCCGTCGAGCGGCGTGAGGCCCATCGTAGTATCGCGGCACACGCCGTCCTCAATGGCAGCGAGCGAAGCACCGTTACCCAAATGGCACGAAAGCAGACGGTGGCAGCGCGTACCCAGGATCTCCTTGGCCATCATCCACTCGTAACGGTGGCTCGTACCGTGCGCGCCGTACTTGCGCACGTGGTACTTGTCGCACACGTCCTTGGGCAGCGCGTAGGTGTAGGCGACCTCGGGCATGGTCATGTGGAACGAGGTGTCGAAGACGGCCACGTTGGGCAGCTCCGGATACTTCTCGCGGCAGTATTCGATTGCCGCGGCCTCGCCGTAGTTGTGCAGCGGGGCGAGCGGGGCCACCTCAAGGATCTTAGCCATGACCTCGTCGTCGACGACCGCGGAATCGTCAAAGTGCCAGCCGCCCTGAACGATACGGTGGCCGATGCCATCGATCGTAAAGTCGGTCTTCTCGAGCTCCTCGAGCACGCGCGCAATGGCGCAGCGATGATCGGGAAAAGGAATCTCCTCGGTCTGCTTGGTGCCACCGTTCTCGGAGTGACCAAAGATGCCCATCTCCGATCCGATACGCTCGCAGTTGCCCTTGGCGAAAACCTCGCGGGTATCGGTATCCAAAAGCTGATATTTAAGGCTCGAGCTGCCGGCGTTGACAACAAGTACGTTCATGAGACTCCTTCGTGATTACAGTACGGTCGGCAAACCTATAAGGCGGCCGTACCCTTAATAAGAAGTTATCAGAATTCAATAAATATCTATTAGGCTCTTCGCCCAAAGAGCATAAAAGGGGGCTGAACGGCACAAGGCCATCCAGTCCCCTCCCCTTGCATCAATTACTTACCGCTGACGATGCGCTCGACGTCGGAAGCGATCATGAACTCCTCATCCGTGGGGATGACGAAGATCTTGACCTTGGAATCCTTGGCGGACAGGCACCAAGC
>CAJMSG010000024.1:0-15896 GCA_905216105.1 uncultured bacterium
CGCGAGCGCGTCATCGAGGCTGCCGGATACGGCCTCGTCCGGTTTACCGTGCCCATGCTGGGCGAGTACATCCGCGATCGAGTTATATGGCATGAGTAGGGTGATAAAGGTGACGGAACAGAAGATGAACCCGCAGGCTATCGAGGTGCGTGGCGCGCGCGTCCATAACCTCAAAGACATCGATATCGATATTCCGCTGGGAAAGCTCGTGGGCATTGCCGGCGTGTCGGGTTCGGGCAAGAGTTCGCTGGCACTCGGGGTTCTTTATGCCGAGGGCTCGCGCCGCTATCTGGAGGCGCTCAGCACCTATACCCGCCGTCGTCTGACGCAGGCCGAGCACGCCCAGGTGGACGAGGTGCTGCACGTGCCAGCGGCGCTCGCATTACATCAGCGCCCCAGCGTACCGGGCGTGCGCTCGACCTTTGGTACCATGACCGAGCTCAACAATAGCCTGCGTCTACTCTTTAGCCGTTGCGCCCATCATGTGTGCCCGCATTGCGGGGCGCGTGTGGAGCCGAGCCTTAACGTGGCTGCGGGCCTGTTGCTCACGTGTCCGACATGCGGCCGCGAGTTCTACGCGCCGAGTGCCGAGGATTTGGCTTTCAATAGCGGCGGTGCGTGCCCTACCTGCGGCGGCACCGGTGTCATGCGCGAGGTGGACGAGGCGAGCCTGGTGCCCGACGAGTCAAAGACTATCAACGAGGGTGCGGTGCTTCCCTGGGGTACGCTCATGTGGGACCTGATGAAACAGGTGGCCGGCGAGATGGGCGTACGCACCGACGTGCCGTTTAACATGCTCACGCCTCAAGAGCGCGACATCGTGTTTCACGGCCCGGCGGTCAAGAAGCACATTCTCTACGTTCCCAAAAACGGCGAGGGCGCCACGCCGCTCGACTTTACCTATTACAACGCCGTCTATACCGTTGAGAATGCGCTCGCCAAGGTTAAGGACGATAAGGGGCTTAAGCGTGTGGCTCGCTTTTTGCGCGAGGGACCATGCCGTGACTGCGCCGGCACGCGTCTCTCCGAGGCTGCGCGCCAGCCCCAGGTGCGCGGTATCAATCTGGCTCAGGCCGCGGCCATGACGCTTGGTGATGCGATCGAGTGGGTGCGCGGGGTGCCCGCATCCTTGCCGGCCGAGATGCGGCCCATGGCGACGGATATCTGCGATTCGTTTTTGAGCACGGCTCGTCGTCTGGTCGACCTGGGTCTCGATTATCTTTCGCTCGATCGCGCCGGTGCCACGCTCTCCACGGGTGAGCGCCAGCGCGTGCAACTCGCCCGCGTGGTGCGCAACCGATCGACAGGCGTGCTCTATGTGCTGGACGAGCCCTCGATCGGCTTGCATCCTGCCAATGTCGACGGCTTGGTGGGCGTAATGCGCGACCTGGTGGATGACGGCAATACCGTGGTTGTTGTCGACCACGATACACGTGTGCTGGCGGAGGCTGATTATCTGGTCGAGATGGGCCCCGTTGCCGGAGCAGGCGGCGGCAACGTAATCGCCGCTGGTACGGTAGACGAGGTCGAGCAATCGCAGGACAGCCGTATCGCGCCGTTTTTGCGCGCCGAGCCCAAGCGCTTGCGTCCGCAGGTGACTGACGACGAAATGTTCGACCAGGGCCATATCCGCATGGCGACCGATACCATCCATACCGTCAAGCCGCTCGAAGTCGATATTCCGCGCGGTCGCTTGGTCGCGGTTACGGGTGTTTCGGGTTCGGGCAAGACGACGTTGGTGCTCGAGACGCTCATCCCGGCACTCAAGGCGCAGGCAGCCGGCGAGCGCCTGCCGGGGCACGTGTGTTGGGTCGATGCCGAGGGCATTGGCCGCGCAAACCTGATTGACGCCACGCCCATCGGCGCCAATGTTCGCTCGACGGTAGCGACCTATGCCGACATCCATGACGAGCTGCGTCGCGCCTTCGCCCGTACGCCCGAGGCCAAGGCAGTCGGCTACAAGGCGGGCGCCTTTAGCTACAATACCGGCGCCTTGCGCTGCCCTACGTGCGATGGCACGGGCTCGATATCGCTCGACGTGCAGTTTTTGCCCGATGTCGAGATCGTCTGCCCGGCATGCCGCGGCTCGCGTTATGCAGACGCGGCTTCGCATATCCATCGCGAGGGCAAGGACGGGAGTCTGCTTACGTTGCCGCAGCTCATGGACATGAGTGTGGACGAGGCCATCGACGCCACGGTGGGGCTCAAGAAAGTTCAGACGCGCTTGCAGACCTTGCACGACCTTGGCTTGGGCTATCTCACGCTCGGTGAGCCCACGCCGGCGCTTTCGGGCGGCGAGGCGCAGCGCCTTAAGCTCGCGAGCGAGATGGGCCGCGTGCAGGATGATGCCGTATTCGTATTTGACGAGCCCACGATCGGCCTGCATCCGCTTGACGTTCAGGTGTTGCTGAATGTGTTCGACGGCCTTGTTGCCAAAGGCGCCACGGTTATCGTGATCGAACACGATCTCGACCTTATCCGTAACGCCGATTACGTGATTGATATGGGTCCGGGCGGTGGCGATGCGGGCGGGCAAATCGTCTGTGCCGGTACGCCGGGCGACATCGCAGCCTGCTCTGCAAGCATCACTGGCCGCTACCTATAACCGAATGTGACAAAGGGACAGTTCCTTTGTCACATTCCCGGAAAGCCTGTTTGGCGCAGGGCTTCGTAGAGGAGGATGGCGGCGCTGTTGGAGAGGTTGAGTGCGCTGATGCGGTAGTCGTCCGGGTTGACGAAGTTGCCGCAGATGTCCTGTTGAAGGATAGCCTCGTGGCTGTCCTCGGTATGTCCGAGCGATTCCTCGTGGGCTTCCCAAGCCTCGGCGTTATCGAGCGAGTCGCAATCGCGCAGCATAGGGATGCGCTCGCAGCGCTCGGGCGCCGCGGCGAGCAGTGGCTCGGGAATGCCCGAGCTCTCGCTGCCAAAGACCAAGTAGTCGCCGTCGCGGTAGGTACTCTGCGCATAGGTGCGGCGTGCCTTTTTGGTCAGCAGATGTAGGCGCTCGTCGGCAGGGGAGAGACCGTTGCGTGCAAGGAAATCCTCCCAGCCGGCATAGGTCGTCACGTCCAAGTTTTGCCAGTAGCCCAGGCCGGCGCGACGTACCGTTTTGTCGTCGAGCGAGAAGCCCAGCGGCTCCACCAGATGCAGGCGGGCGCCGGTGACCACGCAGGTACGGCCGATATTGCCCGTATTGGCCGGAATCTCGGGCGCATACAGCACAATGTTGAACATGAATCTCCTTGGCTCAGAACGAAAAACCACCACGAAGAGCACCTTCGTGGTGGTTTGGCGGTTACATAGGCGGAAAAATGCCCGCTTGGATAAACCTAGGCGCGGTGCCAGTCGGTCAGGCAGGCATCGAGGGAGGCGATGAGCGCATCCTTGTCCATGTGACGGCCGATGATGCACAGGCTCGTCATGCGGTCGCCCGTCTCGTCGTCCCAAATCTGCATGATCTCGGGGTTCTCGTCGATGATCTTCTGCTTCTCGCCCTCGGGCGCCGAATCGACAAACAGACCGTTCTCCATCAGGCGCATCTGGTGGCCGGCCTGCTCAAACATGTAGCACATGTCCGGATCGCCGGTCTGCCACAGCGGACCCTTGACGCGGATGACCTCGTCGGGCCACTCCTGCTCAACAAAATTGGTGAACTTCTGCAGGTCAAACGGCTTGCGGCGCGAGTACACAAAGGTCTCGATGTCGTACTCGAGCACCTCGGGGTCGTCGTGCTCCTCGGGATGCTCCATGGCCTCGATCCAGGCGGCGGAGTTGTAGGCGCGCATAAAGTCGAAGCGGTCGGTGTCGAGCAGCTCCTCCATGGGGACCTCGCCGTTTTGGGCCTCGACAATCACGGCCTCCTTCTGCAGGCTGCGCACGATGGCCTTGAGCTCGGCGATCTGCTCAGGGCTCACGGTATCGGTCTTGTTGAGGATCAGCGTGGAGCAGAACTCGATTTGCTGGATGAGCAGGCTTTCGATGTCGTCCTCGTCGATATCCTCGGCCAGCAGGTCGCGACCGCCGTTGAACTCGTCGTACATGCGGGCGCAGTCGACCACGGCCACGATGTTGTCGAGCGCGAGCTTGGGCTCGCCGCCCACCTTGGCCTCGTCGCAGAAGCTCGAGATGGTGTAGGCGATGGGGATAGGCTCGCAAATGCCCGATGCCTCGATGATGATGTAGTCGAAGTTGCCCGAATCGGCGATGCCCTGCAGCTGGTTGGCCAGGTCATCCGAAAGCGTGCAGCAGATGCAGCCGTTGGTGAGCGGGATGAGGTCATCGGTCTCGGAAAGGCCGCCGTCGGCGATAAGGCTGGCGTCGACGTTGATTTCGCCGATATCGTTGACGATCACGGCGGCGCGGATGCCGCCGTCGTTAGCGAGGATGTGGTTGAGCAGCGTGGTCTTGCCGGCACCGAGGTATCCGGTAAGCATGATGATCTTCACGGGTTTGTTGGGCATGTGCCCTCCTTTGTTAGACATGGCTTACAGTTGAATCTTATGCCAAACGCCTGCTCTTATACCCACGAGCCGGCAAATAACACAAGCTACTCCCAGGCTCCCCATACATCGGGGCAATAACCGACGGTGGCCTTTTTGCCGTTGCGCACGATGGGTTCGGCGAGAACCTGCTGGTTCTCGAGCAGCTTGTCAAAGCGCTGGCTGGGGGTGAGGTGCTGGATGAGCGCGAGCGTCTCCTCGTCCTTGGCCTTGGGGTTGAGTAGCTTGTCGATGCCGCCGACCGCCTGCATCACGCTCGTGAGCTCGCCCTTGCTCATCTCCTTTTCCTTAAGGTCAATAAACTGCACCTTAATGCGGCGCTCCTTAAAATAGCGTTGGGCCTTCTTGGTATCAAAGGACTTTTTGGTGCCAAAAATCTGTATATTCATGCTCCGCCATTCTACCTGATGAAGTTGGTCGTTGCGCGATCTGCCTCGGGTGCGTTGATACCGGCGGCCTGTCCTGCCTCGATACAGCGCAGGAGCCAGGCCATGTTTTTGCCGATGTTTCGCATGGTGGCAAGGCCCTCGGCATCCCCATCGGCGTCGCCGGGCACGCGGCCAAACACGTTGTTCCAGTAGGTGGAGGCAACTACGGGCATTTGCTTAATGGTGAAGTACTTGTTGAGCACATCGAAGGTGGTCGAGGTGCCGCCGCGACGGGCGACGGCGACCGCGGCGCCGGGTTTGTGCTCAAAGGCATGCCCGCCGGCATAGAATGCGCGGTCGAGAGCCGAGAGGATGCGTCCGCTGGGATGCGCATAGTAGACGGGCGAGCCAAAGACAAAGCCGTCTGCCTGCTCGGCGGCAGCGATGAGCTCGTTCACCACGTCATCGTCAAAGGTGCAGCGACCGCCAAGCTTGCCGCACTGACCGCAGCCGATGCAGTCGCGAATGGGCTTGGCGCCCAGCTGAAACACCTCGGTATCAATACCTTCGGCATTGAGCTGCTCGGCGATCTCGGCGAGTGCGCGGGCGGTGTTGCCGTTTGCCTTGGGGCTGCCATTGACCAAAAGAACCTTCATCACAAACTCCCTCTGCTTTTGGTGACTTCTGCAGAGGATTATCGCACGATGGGGGGGCGGCGCGGGCGCGGCGCTAATCCAGTTTGGTACCTGGCACCTGCACGGCTTTCCCAAGCAACGCTTTGAGCTCGTTCAAAATGGAAACGGGCTGTCGGTCAACGCTGTCCAGATGGAGCGTCGCCACACGAATGGGTGGCTGATATTCAAGCGAGCCGATGAGCACGGGAGACCCCAGGAATCGTTCGATTTCGTTTGCGAGCTCGTCGATTGCCTCGGGGCCGAGCTCATCGAAAAGCGCCACGAACATCGGCCCCGTCGAGCGGAACAGGCGGCCCTTGCCGCGCGAACAATCCATGAGACAGGCGGCGCTTTCGGCGAGCACACGGTCGCCCGCATCGAATCCAAAGCGGGCATTGACCTCGGCGATATCGTCAACCTTAATGGCAATAAAGCCTGCCTCGCGCGCCACGCGACGCATTTCGCCAATGGCGTTGACCAGGGCGTGAATATCGCCCAGGCCGGTTACGGAATCGGTCGTATCTGCCAAGCTTCGGTTGATGATAATGCCCACGTACATGTTAGGCTCGGTATCGGTGCCGTCCAAGCGGTAGCCCGTGCAGTCGCAAAGCGCGTATGCCCCGGTGGCATCCATTACGCGATACTGCATGTAGTGGAAGTGCCATGTGCCGTGTATCACCATGTCGAGCTCGGCGCGTACGTTGTCGCGGTCCTCGGGATGAACGCGGGCAAGCCACATATCGACCGAGTTAAAAGGGTGCTGGGAAGGCAGGTCAAAATCGCGCACGGCGTTGACCGACCATTGCGATTCGTCCGTATCGAGATTGAGGATAAACGGATAGCGCGTCTCGGAGCTCATGGAGATCGCTTGGAATACGCGGTCGTTGCAAGGAAGTTGATCGACGATTGGGCGTTGCGGCGCGTCATTGTCTTTCGGTTGCTGCACACGATGCATAAGCTTATAGCGATACATCTTGCGATCGGCATCCATCGTCATCTGGCGACGCGTGTCGCCGGCAAGTGGATCGACGCGCGAGCAGCCAAAGCTAAAGCTGCCGATCATGGGCGCCTTGCCGCCTGAGCTCGCTTCGATCAGCCCGGCACGTACCTGCTCCAAGCGCTGCTCGAGTTCAGTCTCGTTTGCAGAGAGCGAGATAAGCACAAACTCGTCTCCACCGATACGGAACAGCATCTCATCGTGCTCCATGGTTTCGGAGAGCGTGCGGCAGATGCTCAGAATATAGCGATTGCCTTCGGCGTGGCCAAACCTATCATTGCAATGTTTGAGATGGTCGATGTCAATATAGGCGCAGGTGAAGGGGTCGCCTTTGCGCCAGAGTTGCTCGACGTGACGGTCGAGTCCGTTGCGGTTGCCCAAGTTGGTGAGCGGATCGATATAGGCGTTGCGCTCAAGCAGCTGGCGCTCTTGTTGCAGGATAGCATGCGTCTTTTGCAGTTGCTCACCAACGGCGCGTAGCTCAGCAGGCAGCGCAGCAACATCGAGTTCGGCGGTCGAGATGCCATTCGCAAGTCGCTGAAGATAGGCAATAATCAATTGCTCACCCAGGCGATATGACTCGTTCATGATGGATAACCTCCTTGGGCGGAACAATGGTTTGTATCATATCCCCAATTCGGTTTGAATTGGGGATATAAGTCAGCTAATGGAGGCAAATTCCCCCTTCGGCGGTGGCGTTTTGCGCGCGAGCGTATCAGTCGTTATTGCCACCATCGAGCAATGCCTCAAAATCCTTCGCCGGCATGGGGCGGTAGTAGAGGAAGCCCTGAGCGTAGCGGGCGCCCATTTGTCGTAGCATGTTCGCCTGCTCATTTGTCTCGACGCCTTCGACCTCGACGGGCAGATGGAGCGACTGCGCCATTTCGAGCATCGATGAAATGATTTGCGTGCTGCGGCCTTGATCGCGATCGGTGGGTACAAAGGCGCGGTCGAGCTTGATGACGTCGACGTTGACGTTCTTGAGCATCGCGAGCGTGGACTGACCGGTGCCAAAATCGTCCATATAGGTCGAGAAGCCGCGGGTGTGCAGGTCGGCCGTCAGTTTGTCCACGGCCTCGGACTCCCCCGTATAAGCCGTCTCAGTGATCTCGATACGCATGAGCTCGGGCGGTAGGTTGTATTGGGCGGCAAGCGCCCCCATATGTTCGGCAACGTCGCAGGCAAGGATATCCACGCGCGACACATTAAGCGAAACCGGAACCACACGAAGCCCTCGATCGATGCGCTCGCGCAGCCACGAGGCGACACCCTGCCAAATGTACTTGTCGAGCGTCACCACAAAGCCGCTTTCCTCGAGTGCGGGGATAAACGTTGCGGGCGAAATGAGAGAGCCGTCCTTGTCAATCCAGCGGGTGAGTGCTTCGGCGCCAATAATCTCACCGGTTTCCATGTCGACCTGGGGCTGCAGGCAGTACGTGATGCGGCCGTTTGAGAGCGCATACTGGAACTCGGTTAGCGTGTGGTGGAACGCAACCTCATGCTCATATTCCTCGGGGCGGAAAACGGCAATGCGCTCCTTAAAGTCGTTTTTGGCGCGTCGATTGGTAAACATGGCCTTGGCCTGCGCGTCGATAGTGATTTCCTCATTGGAGTCGATGGGGTAAACGCCCATGGACGGCCAAAAACCTACGCCATCATCATGTCTGGCTACGGCCTCGCGAACGCGGTTGTAGATTTGATGGACGGTGATGTGCTTAAAAGGGATGAGTACGCAAAAGTCATCTTGGCCCCAGTACCCTGCGACGCCCATATCGGCATTCTCGATGTCCTTGAGGACCGTGCCCACATCGGCGAGTACGCGGTCGCCCTCGGCCTGGCCGTGCCATTCATTAAACAGGCGCATGTGGCCCATGTCGACCGTGGCGATGCACCAGGTGCCGTCGCGCCTTGCCTCGAGAAATGCGTTGGCGCGCCGCATAAACTCGCTGGGTCGATAGAGGCCCGTGAGCATATCGATGCGTTCGGCGATTGCGCTTTTGCGTTCGACCTCGGGTATAGGGAGGCTGTCGTTGGGGACAAGCCCGCCAGCTGTGCGAAGGCGACGATCGAGTTCGCCCAAAACAGTCGATGCTTGGGAGTCCAGGCGTTCGTAAAAGGTTGGGACGACAAGACAGACGGGAGCAATGGTGTCGCCTGCGATTTGCACAGGAGCGAAAACGGCCTCTTTAAGGTGGCGGGTCAGTTGCTCGAATGCCTCGTGGTCCAAATCGTTGCTGAGCACGACAAACTGGACGCTTCGTGAACGGTAGACCCGGCTCCTGCCGCGGGTGATCGACAGCATGCGGCCCGCGTATTCGGCAAGCATGTTGTCGACAGCCTCGGCCCCGTAGAGCTCGTTGAGCTTTGTCGTGCCACGAACGCGCACCGCTATAAGCCCTGTCTTGCAACGGTCGAGGCGGCAGGTATCGATGGCATTGACCAGCATGCGCTGCGTTCCGAGGCCTGTGGCGGCGTCGACGGTTTCGGCAAGTGAGTGGTTGACGAGCTCGCCGACATAGAGCGAGGGGACATTTCCGTCGCCGTCGATACGAAACCCGCGAGCACGGCAAAGGACGTAGTCGCCGACGGCGTTGCGCACACGATACTGCATGACGCGACGGTGCTTGGTACCGTTGTAGACTTGGTCGATGTCGTTGACGAAGGCCTCAAGGTCGTCGGGATGGACGCGCGTTTTCCAGTAATCGCGACAGTTGTCTATGTGCTCTGAGGGAAGGCCAAGATCGCGCAAGGCACCTTGTGACCAAAGGGTGCGATGTTTGTGCAAGTTCTCGATAAAGAAATAACGACCTTCGTTGAGCATCGAAAAGGCGTCGAAAATACGATCGCTTATTTCGAAGTCGTCGGCGTGGACTTGCGTGATATTACGTCGATCGAGGTGCACGGCATGACGTAGCTTGTAGTCGTACATGCGATGGTCGGCATCGAGTGTCATACGGTTGGTGGCT
This sequence comes from uncultured bacterium, assembly GCA_905216105.1. Lineage (GTDB taxonomy): Bacteria > Actinomycetota > Coriobacteriia > Coriobacteriales > Coriobacteriaceae > Collinsella. Next base: position 9,505 of record CAJMSG010000024.1, read on the forward strand.
TCGCCCAGGGCGGGGTCGGCATGCGACACTCCATAGCTAAACGAGTGGGGCATCTCGGAATCGTTGTTTTTGAGCAGGATCGTTCGGCAGTGTTCCAGACGTTCGGCGAGGTCGTCCTCGGTTGCAATCGTAGACAGGATGGCAAACTCGTCGCCGCCTATGCGAAACGCCGCCTCGTCCACTTTCATATACAGCTTGAGATAGAGGCTTACCTGCAAGATATAGCGGTTGCCCTCGTCATGCCCAAAGACGTCGTTGCAGTGCTTGAGATTGTCGATATCGATGAACGCCATGGTAACGGGGGTGTCCTGCTCCCAGAGCTCCTCGAGGGAACGGGCAAAGCCGCCACGGTTGCCAAGCCCGGTAAGCTGGTCGGTAAAGGCGGTCCTAATCAGATCATCCTGACGCTCGAGAAGGTCACGGACGGTCTTTTCGAGCGTTTCGGTGTAATTGCTGACAGTATCCATGTCGTAAGCGGCTTTCTGAGGTCGGGCGGATTGCGTCGGGCGAGCTCGTTGTGCACACGCGTTGTTGTTTGGCGCTTTGCGTGTATCCAGGCCCCCGCCTTGCTGCGTTGTTGGGTTAATTTACCGGCTAATGTTCGCTGTTGATAACTGCTGAGTAGTATAAACAACAGTGCAGAATTATATATGGGTGCACATGCTGTGGGCGGCTATTATTCGACAGGCGGTAGCGCGACGACGCGATGTTCGATGAAAATGCGACTGAGACGATATATGTTGACGGGTATACTTGTTCCGGTTTTAAACGCAGGAACGGAGATGGTCGCATGGCACAGCCGGATACGACGCGCACGGTGGGGCTGGCACTCGAGGGAGGCGGCTACCGCGGTATGTATACGGCGGGCGTGCTCGACGTTTGGATGGAGCACGGCTTGACCTGCGACCATATGGTGGGTGTCTCGGCGGGCGCGGCGTTTGGCTACAACTTTAAATCGCGCCAGATCGGCCGTGCCATTCGCTATAACAAGGCCTATTGTGCCGATAAGCGCTATGCGGGTGTAGCAAGCTGGCTGCGGACCGGCGATATGTTCAATGCCGATTTTGCCTATCACGAGGTGCCTATCGAGCGCGATCCCATTGACTTGGAGACGTATCGTGCCTGCCCCATGCGGTTTACGTGCGTGTGTACCGATATCGAGACGGGCAAGGCCGTCTACCACGACCTGCCCTATGGCGACGAGAGGGATATTGAGTGGATCCGGGCATCGTCAGCGATTCCTGTGGCGACGCGTCCCGTTGCTATTGACGGGCATAAGTATCTGGATGGTGGCGTGGCTGATTCCATTCCCAGCGCATGGCTGTTTGCGCAGGGGTATGACCGCAATATCGTGGTACTCACGCAGCCGGCGGGCTTTGTGAAGCAGCCCAACAGCGTGATGCCGATGCTGCGGCGCGTGTTCCGTCACTACCCGGAGTTTGTCGCAGCGCTTGAGCATCGGCATGAGGTTTACAATGCCACGCTCGATGACCTGGCACGTCGTGAGGCCGCCGGCGATATCTTTGTGGTGCGTCCGAGCGAATCGGTGAAGGTGCCGTCGCTGTGCCGCGAACCGGACGAGCTCGAGCGCATCTACCAGGTCGGTCGTCGTGATGCGGAGGCGACTTTGCCGGCGTTGGAGGCCTACCTAGCGGGGTAGGGGTTGCATACGGAAAGCGCATCCCGGAATGGAGGCCCAAACTGGGATGCGCTTTCCGCTCTAGAAGATATGAGACTGCGAATCGGCTGCTCGGCCTAGACTTATGCCTGCTGCCAGGTGTCGACGAGCTCCTTGGCTGCGGCGTGGGGGTCGTCGGCACTGCAGACCGCGCTCACCACAAAGAAGCCGTCGACGCCGGTGGCCTTGAGCTGCGGCAGGTCGGCCGTCTTGACGCCGCCGCCCACCACGATGGGCACGGGGCTTGCCGCGTGGAGTGCGGCCAGATCCTCAAAGCTTTTGGTGATGATGGAGCCGTCGGCCGCGCGTCCGCAGTCGCGCTTGGTCTCGGTCTCGTGGAGCGGGCCGATGCCCAGGTAGTCGACCAGGCTCATGTCGGCGGTCTTGGCGTACTCGAGCATCTCCTCGCAGCGGGCCGAAAGGCCCACAATGGCATCGGGGCCCAGCAGCTTGCGGCAGACCTCGACGGGAATATCGCTCTGACCCACGTGCACGCCGTCGACCGCGATGCCCTGCTCGCGCGCGGCGAGTACGCAGTCAAGGCGGTCGTCGATCAGTAAGGCGACCTGACCGGTCTTGCCGGCCTGTGCGATTGCCTGCGCGGCGTCGCCGGTCAGCGCGATGATCTCGCGGGCGCTTGCCACCTTGGAGCGCACCTGGATGCAGGTAAAGCCGGCATCGAGCGCCTGGGCCACCACATCGCCCACGGGACGTCCCAGCGTGTTTTCGGGGCCGAGTACCAGATAGGCCGAGATATCAAGGTTGTCGCGGATGCTCATCGTGCTTCCTCCTGCTTTTTGATCTGTGCTTCCATGCGCTCGAGCTTGCCGGTCATGGTGTCGGTAAACCCGGGTCGAATATCGGCCTTGAGCACGACTTCGGTGCGGATGCCCTTGCTCGCCAACACAAAGGTTGCGTCGCACACGACCTGCATGACCTCGTCCCAGTCGCCCTCGATCTCGGTGAACATCGAGGTGGTGCGGTTGGGAAGGCCGCTCTCGCGAATAACACGCACGACCTCGGCGACCTCGGCGGAGAGTTCATCGCCGGTGCCGCACGGGGCGATGGCCACGGCGACGAGCGTGTTCATGCCGGTATTGGTTGCGGGCTCGGACATGGCCTATGCCTCCTCGAGCTCGAGCTGGTTGTTGGCGATGTCTTGGGCGGTCGCGCGGTAGAGCTCGTCGATAAAGGCGACCTTAAAGCTTGCCGGGGCATCGGCGACAGCGGCGGCACGTGCACCGGCAACGTTGTAGACCGCGGTGCCGCAGACGGCTGCCGTAAACGGATCGGTGACGCAGACGTACACGGCCAGCACGCCGCCCTGCGAGCAGCCGCAGCCGGTGATCTTTGACATGAGCGGGCTGCCGCCGTGGGACTTGGCCACCGTCGTGCCGTCGGTGATCAGGTCGACTTCGCCCGAGACCACTACGGCGCCGCCGGTGTAACGGGCGAGCGCCACGGCGGCATCGCGGGCGGCGTCGACCGTGTCGGTGGTATCGACACCGCGCACGCGGCTCAGATCAGCCGCCTCGCCCTCAAGACCCCACAGGCCGGCGAGCGCGATGATCTCGGAGGCGTTGCCGCGCACGATGGCGGGCTTGTACTGCTTGAGCTCGTTTACCAGCTGGGTGCGCAGGCTGCCGATGCCCAGGCCCACCGGATCGAGCACCCAGGGCTTGCCGGCGTCGTGTGCCGCCTTGGCCGCGCGGGGAATCGTCTGCTCGTAGATGGGGAAGAGCGTGCCCATGTTGAGATAGATGGCGCCGCCGCCGGCAACGAGCGCCTCGCCCTCGTCGGGCAGATAGACCATGGCGGCCGAACCGCCCACGGCGAGCTGCGCGTTGGCGACAAAGTCAATCGTCACCGTGTTGGTGATGGAGCCGGCCATTGGATTGGTGGCGCGAATCTCATCCACGGCCTTGACCACATTTTGCTTAAGCTGTTCCGAATCAATCACTGCACATGCCTCCTTGGCATAGAAAAGGGGCGCTGTGCATAGACAGCGCCCCTGTAAAGGCGGCATGCTCCCTACGCCAGCATTAACTGACAGGTTCAAAGGATTGGGCCCCATGCCCTCTCAGCCTTGTGGTTTGCACCGCCGGCACTCCCGCATCGAATCTGTTGTTCCCTATACTAACGCACCTGCCAAAAAGGGACAGGTTTATTTTGGCAGGTCGTTACAATAGGTAGGACCGATACGAATGGGGACCTCATGATCAAACTTGTGCTGACCGATATGGACGATACGCTGATTCCGGCCGGGCATGACGGCGCCAGCGACTACGCCATTGAGGGCATTCATGCTATGCAGGCGGCGGGTCTGCACTTTGGCCCGGTTTCGGGTCGCCAGCCGTCCGCGATGGGCTGGATGTTCAAAAATCGTTCCGAGTGTTTTTCGACTGGCGCGTTCTGTAACGGCCAGGTGATGTTTGTCGGCGGCGAAGTAGTCGCCTCGCACGCAATCGACAACGATGCTCTGATGCGTTTGGCCGACTATCTTGAGCAAGAGACCGACGATACATTTCTAAAAGTCTATGGCCTGGGCGATGACTTTTGGGACAACGATGCCTATTGCGTGACGAGTGATCCCGAGCGCGTTCGTCGCGCCATGGAGTCGGGCGGCAACGCATGGCTCAAAGGCGAAGAGGCCCCGTGCCGTCCCGTCGTCGATGAAGCGCCGGTGTTCAAGGCGAATATCTGGAGTGCCCGTTCGCGTGAGGAGCTCGCGGAGCTACGCGAGCGCGTTGCCGCTGAGGTGCCGGAACTCTCGCTCGTGTTTCCCAACAACCGAGTGCGCCTGTTTGACATCCTTCCAGCAGGTTGGGACAAGGGTTGCGCTGCGCTGGAGTTGGCGCGCGCTTTGGGCCTGACGCCCGATGAGGTGGCCGTATTTGGCGATTCCGATAACGATCTGCCCATGATCGATGCCGTTCCCAACTCCGTTGCAGTCGCCAATGCCAACGAGGCTGTCACGGCTGCCGCGCGCTGGCATATCGGCGCTGCGGCAGACGATGCGGTTGCCGGGGCTCTGCATCAGATTGCCGCCTGCGCCGCGACGGGGGAGATGCCGCCGTTTATGTGTCAGATGAGCACGACGGGTTTCGACGTCACGAACGTCTAGGGAGAAAGCCATGAAGCTTCAGCAGCTCAGATATGTCGTCAAAGTTGCCGAATGCGGCAGCATCACCGAGGCCTCGCGTCGGCTCTTTGTGTCGCAGCCTTCGATTACCGCGTCGATCCGCGATCTCGAAAACGAGATGGGTGTGCACATCTTTGAGCGCACCAACAAGGGCGTCATTGTGTCCGAGGAGGGCGAGACCTTCTTGGGCTACGCGCGACAGGTGCTCGACCAGGCCGATCTGCTCGAAGGCAAGTACAAGGGCGCGTCCGAGCAAGTGCCGCACTTTAGTGTGAGCTGCCAGCATTATTCCTTTGCCGTTAACGCGTTTGTTGACGTGATCCGCGAGTTCGATGCCGCGCGCTACGACTTTACCCTGCGCGAGGAGCAGACTCACGAGATTATCGAGGACGTCGCGCATATGAAAAGCGAGCTGGGCATCCTGTACTTATCCGAGCATAACCGCGAGGTTATCGAGCGTATGCTCGCCGCCAACGAGCTCGTGTTCGAAGGGCTCTTCTGCGCCACGCCGCACGTTTTTGTGTGCGCCGACCATCCGCTGGCGGGCCGCTCCAGCGTGACGCTCGAGGACCTGGAGGACTATCCCTTCCTGTCCTACGAGCAGGGCAGCTACAACTCGTTTTACTATTCCGAGGAACTGACCTCGACGTTTGAGCGTCGCAAGAATATCCGCGTGCGTGACCGTGCGACACTGTTCAACCTGGCCATGGGCCTCAACGGCTACACAGTATGCTCAGGCGTGATCAGTCATGAGCTCAACGGCCCCGGCATCATCTCGATTCCGCTCGATGTGGACGAGTACATGGAGATTGGCATCATCACGCGCAAAAACACGACGCTCACGCGCTACGGACAGGCCTATATCGACGCGATTCGTCAGCATATCTAGGCTGCTGTGCTCCGCGCGGGTCAAATCTCTTTATGGCAGTCCAGATTGATATAGGAAGCATCTATATCAAACTGTTATAAACATATATTTTACGATGACCACATGAGCGCTCATACTCTGTCTCGATAAAGCAACCAATGCAAAGGGAGATATCTATGAGCACTTCGATTCAACCGAACGCGCCGTTTCGCGCCGATATCGTCGGCAGTTTTCTTCGTCCGCAGGCCGTGAAGGACGCCCGTGCCGCCTATGCCGCGGGTACGCTCGATGATGACGGCCTTAAGGCCGTCGAGGATGAGGCCATTCGCGACCTGGTGGACAAGCAAAAGGCCGCTGGCCTGCAGGTGATTACCGATGGCGAGTTCCGCCGCAGCTACTGGCACCTCGACTTTATGTGGGGCCTCAATGGCATTGAGCGCCGTACCTCGCGTACGGGCTATATGTTCCACGACGAGGAGACCACGGCCGATACCGCCGTGGTGACCGGCCCAATCAGCGGCGAGAACCACCCCTTTGTCGAGCACTTTAAGTTTGTCAAGGCACTTGAGGGCGAGGGCCACGTTGCACGCCAGACCATTCCGGCGCCGATCCAGACGTTCTCTGAGGTCACGCTCGATCGCTGCGACGGCCAGCAGGAGAGCCTGCGCGCTGTCTATAAGACCGATGAGGAACTTGCCGACGCC